>PFAJ01000006.1 GCA_002773695.1 Candidatus Doudnabacteria bacterium CG10_big_fil_rev_8_21_14_0_10_41_10
CGAAGTCTTACAAGAACAATTAAGTAGTGCGCTAAATTCCTGAGTACAAATTGTGACCAAAAGCCATGCCACGAGGTCATTTAAACTCCCCCTCCATCGGAGATCGTCGTCGGTTCTTACATCGAAATGCAGGACCGAGACAAACCCCTTCCCCTGGGAATGACGCACAAAGATATCAACCCTCTTTCTTCGCATCACAGCCTCCTTTGCTGAAACAATATATTATAAATTTTTATACTGTTTGTCAACCATATAGCCCACGGGTGTCAAAAACCGACAGCTAGCGCGATTGCGCAGACTGCCGGTATTTTTTTCTGAATTCTGGATCCCGGATATCCTCCTCAAGCGGATTCCGGGATGACATGAGTATAAACGGCTCACTTGAGCCGTTTGTATTTTTTGTAATATATTCAATAAATCTCAATTGCCGTGATAGCTGGTTTTGTCTTTGTCATTCATCCAGCCGCGGTAGTCATTTAAAATTTCCTTACGAACGAATTTTGGACGATTTTTTACTTCCTCAAAAATCCTGGCAATGTATTCACCGATTATCGAAAGAGACAAAAGTTGGACCGAGCCTAAAAACAAAATCGCAACCAGAGTCGTCATAAATCCGCGCGGGGCCGGGACAAAAAAATTCAAAATCACATAAAATATAATTGCGGCGGCAGACAACCCGGTAATAAACATCGCAAAAAATGAAATCATTTCAAGCGGTTTATAGGAAAAAGAAAATATCCCAAGCTTCGCCCAGTAAACGTTGCCCATAAAAGACAGGTTAGTTTCGCCTGAAAATCGCTCTAAGCGCTTGTAAGGGATTCCTATTGTCTTGTAGCCGGTGTATGCCCTCATCCCCCGAATAAACCGGCCCTGCTCCGGCATAGCGTTTAGAGCGTTGATAACCTTACGGTCAGAAATCGCAAAGTCGGACGCATCTAGCGGCATTTTGACAACGGAAAGCGCCGCAAAAATTCGGTAGAAAATTTTATAAAAAATCCGGCGCACCAAACTTCCCTCGCGAGCGGTACGAGCGCCATAGACAATATCGTAGCCTTCCAGCCATTTTTTTACCAAATCCGGAAACATTTCCGGCGGATCTTGGATATCTCCATCCAAAGTAATCGCCGCGTCACCGGTGCAATAGGAAAGGCCGGAGGTGTAGGCGTTCTGGCCGCCAAAATTCCGCGGATGAGTGATAACAACCAAGCGCTTGTCTTTTTCGGCAATTTCTTTTAACCGGTCGTACGCATCATCGGGACTAGCATCGTTTACATAAACCAGCTCCCAGTTGGGAGTTATTTTTTCCATCTGCTCGGTAACGCGACGGTACATTTCTTTTACCGACCCACCGTCGTTGTAGCAGATGACTACGACTGAAATTTTTTTATCTGTAAGCATATTCTTGTCATCCTGAACTTAATTCAGGATCCAGACTAATTTTTCAAAAACTGGATCCCGGATTACCCTCGTCCGTCTTAGGCGGACTCGTAGCTTCCGGGATGACCCGCCGCGGCGGGTCAATTTATCTCTGCTGATTTATCTTTCCCTTCTTCGTCCAAGGGCTTTATAATCATATTCTTATAAAACTCATCCCTTGGTAACAATGGTACCATATCTTCTATTGGTTTTGAAATATAGCGCTGCCCATCTTCTGATTTTACCGCGACTAGTTTTGGTATCAATTTCTGAGCAGTATCTAATATCACATCGACTAGTACCGGGCCTTTTGTGTTCAAAACTTTATCCAATTTCTCCGGCAATTCGTCGTGGCTTCGAATTGTTTCAGTTTTAATGCCGTACGCCTCCGCCACTTTTATAAAATCCGGCATACTGTACCCGGTTTCCGGAACAGTCCCTTCATAACGTCCCTCGAAATAAACTTCTTGGAATTGTTTAATTATCCCATATGAATGATTATTTAAAATAAATATTTTTATCGGCAAACCGTAATGTTTGATGGTTTGGAGTTCTTGAATGTTCATCTGGAACCCTCCGTCACCATCGATACAATAAATATTTTTATCTAAAGCGGCAAACGACGCGCCAATTGCGGCAGGGAGCGCGTATCCCATCGGAGAGTTGCCAAAAGCCGAAAATAGCATTTGGTCTTTTTTTGTCTGGAACGCCTGAATCGTCCATGTTAAATTTCCTCCCTGGTCAGAAACCACGATATCGCCTTCTTTTAGTCTGTCAGATAAGGCCTTTATAAAAACGTATGAATTCACAGAACCACTTTGTTCACTATACTCTGGCAATACCGCAGGGTATTTTTTCTTCCAGTCAATTGTTTTTTTCACCCACGAACCAAAATCAGGCGTGGCTTTTGAAGTAAAATTTTGATTAAGCGCGATTAAATAATCTTTCACGTTTGCCTCAACCGATAAATCGGCAACCACCCAATTTTTATTTAGCTCTCCCGCATCAATATCACAAACGATTTTATAGGCTTCCCGAGCAAAAGTCTTTGGCTGTCCGCCGGTTTGGCGAGTATCAAGCCGCGACCCAAGAGAAATAACAAGATCAGCGTTTTGAACGGCGAAATTGGCCGCTCGGCTTCCATAGACACCATACTGTCCGACAAGTAACGGATGTTCAAACGGTAAAATATCAATACCGCTCCAAGTGGACACAATCGGCGCTTTTAACTTTTCAATAAATTCGAAAAAATCTTTTTTCGCCCGTCCCAACTTGATTCCAGCGCCCACGATCATTACCGGTCGTTTGGCTTTTTTTATCGCTTCAAAAGTTTTCTTTATAACTTCTTTTTCAACAGTCAATTGTTTTTCACCAAGTTCTTTCGGGTCAAAACTTTCCAGTTTTTTTGGGTCAATCTCCGCGTGCTGAACATTCATCGGTAAATCTATCCAAGTCGGGCCGGGACGACCAGAGCGTGCCAAGTATACTGCTTTATCCAAAAAATATTTTATTTTCTGTGGATCATCTACCATTACTGCAAATTTTGTAATCGGTCGGACAATATCTATAATATCAGTCTCCTGAAAACCAAACTGTCGGATTTTATGTTTACCTTTGGTTTCCCAAGTATTTACCTGTCCGGTTATAAAAAGCGAAGGAATCGAATCAAAATAAGAACACAATGTTCCGGTTATAAAATTGGTCGCGCCGGGACCCGAGGTTGCGACTCCAACAGCAAAATTATCCGTAACGCGAGAGTAGCCGTCCATAGCCATTGCAGCTGCCTGCTCATGTTGCATACAAATATAATTTATTTGTTTATTTTTCCCGAGCGAATCGACAATATGCGCAGCCGCTCCTCCGGTTACCAAAAATGGGTGCTTTACACCCAAATCAGCTATATACTGCGCTAAATAATCTGTCAATTTCATATACCTATAAAATTTACTCTTTTTAAGACTTACGGGATTGAGCCAAGTTCAGAAACCCTCCCCCACAAAAGGGAAAAGAATTTATTCTAACCGCATTATATTAATTACTCGATCAAACGATTGGTTGACTTCCTCACGCATCTTCTCTACCGCTTTTATGTTGGCCAATCGCAAATATTCTTCAAATTTTTCAATAACATAATCCACCATTTCGTCGCTCATTCCGTGATGACACCCGATAAGAAAACTATTCTTCATTATGTAATCAGAATTTTTTAAATCCCCAATCACTCTGCGATCGATATTTTTATAAGCTTTGTGTTTCAAAATATTCCCGGAAAATAACGGCCTAGTCTGAATTTTACTGTCTTCCAAATGTTTGACTAAGTCTTTTTTTATAACTGAGGAGTTTTCTTTGACAGTCAAAGGGAAAGCCAGCAAATAAACTTCTGCTTCGGGGTGCAATTCCGGAGTAATAAAATGATTTTTATGCTGAACAAAGAAATCTTGCAACCGCTGGATATTTTTTCTCCTTGTGAGATTGAAGCTTGGAAGTTTTTTAAGTTGCTCCAATCCGAACGCCGCCTGGATTTCTACCCCTTTAAAATTATGTGTTTGTTTAACATATGTAAATTTGCTATCAAACTCTACATCGTCAACTTTTTCTGAAAATCGTCGCTCCAAATCTTCGTCATTTGATTCCGGCAACGCGCTTCCCCAATTGGTTAACATTCGAGCTTCTTTGATTTGCTCCAAATCATCAACCATTACCATACCCCCGCCGCCAGCCGCGGTCATGTTGTGCGCGGCATAAAAACTGGTGGTAACAATATCTGAAAATTCCCCTGTTGGCCTGCCTGCAAATCGGCAGCCGATCGTATCGCACGCGTCTTCTATTAAAATTAAATTATAGCGGTCACAAATCTGACGCAAACGTCGCATGTCGTTTACATTCCCAATGGCATGCGAGATAAAAATTGCCTTGGTCTTATCTGATATCGCTTGCTCAATTTGACTGACATCAATGTTGTATGTCCCAATTTTCGAGTCAACAAAAACCGGAACAAATCCTTTTTGCACTATTGGAGATAAAGTTGCGGGAAAAGTGCAGGCTTGGGTTATAACTTCAGAGCCTTTGGGAAGATTTGCGATATCGAGTGCCAAAAAATTGGCGCTGGTTCCGGAGTTTACAAACAACCCATAATGCTTGCCAAACATCGCAGATACTTTTTTCTCGAATTCTTCGGTGTATTTAGCGGGACCCAGCCAGCCCTCACGCAAAGCGTTCGATACCGCGGTAATTTCTTCCTCGCCAAAAACGGCTCTCGCAAAGTAAACCCTGTCTATTCCCTTTCGAAATGGGTTATTCATGAGATTTTATAAACTTACGTCTATTCATATTAACATGGAAATCTAAAGAGTTCAATCCTGATCTTTCTTCAAAAAACCGGTAGAAAAAGTAAACAAACGGTCTGGCAACAGAAGTGATAGTCGGAATAAAAACGTCGACAGGAAAGGAAAGAAAAATGTTCCCGACTTCTTTTGAAAAACCGAGATTATAAAATCAGCCGCTTCCCCTGCCGGGCGGATCAAAAACGATTTTGACCCGGCCCATAACCGAGTCCGAATCGGACCGAAATGCACTGTGTTAAAATTTATCCCTTTGTTTGGATATTTGAGTCGCAAGCCACGAAAGGCCATAGACAACGCCGCTTTGCTAGCGGGATAGGCAACACTTTTTAGTCCGGGTCGATAGGCAGATGTCGAAGATATCGCAATTATGCTTCCGGATTTACGAGTAAAAAAATTCGGTAGAAATTCTGAAACCCAAAACATCGCCCCTGTTACATTTAAATCAAACGTCTTTTCAAAAGCGTATAAATCCAGTCCGGCTTTGGTATCCTCGATATGATCTCCGGCGTTAAGAATAATAATATCCGGAATAAAATTTTCATCCCGGAGTTTCTTTACGGTAGCAGCCATATCGCTTTTATCTAACAAATCGCACTCCGATACTTTTAATTTACCTCCAACTTCTTGTTTCAGTTTTTCGAGCAATTCTATACGGCGCGCGATTCCCCATACCTCGTGCCCTTGTCCAACCAGTTTCTTTGTAAGCTCTCTCCCGATACCGGAAGAAACCCCGGTTATAAATATTTTCATTTAGTTAAATTTCTCTGATTCAATAAATATAAAATTCCGAAGCTGAAAAACATTATGTAGAAAGGATAAATAGGCAAAGCGTATCTTGGGATGCCATGGAGCGCTGAATAAACCGCGATCATATATACCAATATCGTGTAAATCGGAATCAACTCCCTCCAACTTCTCCTCGACTGTATAATAGCGTAAATAACGATTCCAAAAAATACCCAGTAAGCTAGCCTGACCCCTAAAATAATTAGCGCTTTAACCGCTTCTGGCAAGTTTTGATATTTTGAAGGGTCTGAAAACAACCCTTGAACACTGTTAAACGGAAAAATAGGTGCATGCATTTTTAAAAATTCTATTGGGGGGACCACTAGCAAGTATCGCAACGGAGCGTCTTTGATTTCATTCATTGCTATCCTTCCAACCTCGTCATTTATTTCCTGTTGGCTCAACCCAAAATTATCAAGCTCTGTTAGTTTTTGACCATAATCTCCTTCCTCTATTTCAAATCGATTGTATTCACCAAACATTTTCTGTGCAAAATAGTCACCCAGGATGTTTGCGACAAATACTTTCGGTAGATCAGAATCTTTTATCCGCAATCTTTGCACCGCGAAAAATATTGTGGGGCCGGACTGAGTTGAAATAGCAAATTCGTCAAAATGTTTTTTGTTTCTAATCATCCATGGCGCGACAACCGCTCCAAACACTAAAATAAATACCAATCCTCCCAATAAACTTTGTTTCAGTTTTTTTCTGCCAACAACCAAAATGACGACTATCAAAAAAATCGGTAAGTACAAAGTCACCGAACGAGTTAGCGTTGCCATGCCAAGAATTAATCCGGCTATGCCATACATCCACAATTTATCTGTTTTCAAACTTGAAACCAATAAGTGAACAAAACCCAACAATAACAAGGTAAACAAAATTTCTGTAAATACCATGCCGGCATGCATAGCGAGCGGATAATAAAGCGCTACGATTATCGCTGTCAGACGAGCTAACAATTCTTTTTGAAATATAGCCTTTGCTAGAAAATAAGAAACCAAACAAATCCCAACAAAAAGTAAAATTTGGATTGTGTAAACAACATTTACATTGGGCCCGAAGATAGTATAGATTGCGGCTAAAAAAAATGGATATCCAGGGTCACGACGGGAATTTAACTGGCCATTGTCGGAAAAAGTTCTGTCTTCCACTAAAGAATTTGCTAAGTTGCTGTAATGGAGCCCGTCACCTAATAATTCTTGGTCCCAAAAGAATAACGAAAAAAAACCGGCCACTAAAAATGCGATAACAATTAAAACTATTAAATAATTTTTTTGAGATAACGGCATAACTTACTCAAATCAAACTTTCTTGGCGACAACCACAATATTAGCGCCCAATCGACGAAGAATTGGAATCCTGCTTAAAATTTTATCAATGGCCAAACAGGTTGGATACACAATTGATTTAAAAGGTATATATTTTTGAAAATTAATAACGTCTGGGAAGCCAAAAAAAGTGTAGGCTAGATAGCCCATATATCGGACATCTACAATCTCCAAATCCTTTCCAACCAGATTCAGCATTTCAGATTTGGAAAAATTTTGGTGAGTTTCTGAAAAATGTTCGCTTTTTTTTCTCATCATCTCGCGAGGGATAGAAGTAACTATATTTTTTAAGGTATCCGCAAAAATAACTTTGCCGCCAGGCTTTAACACTCTAGCGACCTCTTTGACCGCCACCTCTGGATTCTGCAGGTGGTGCAAGAGACTACGGCAAAAAATAGTATCGAAGTGGCTATTATTAAATGGGAGAGACTCCGCGCTACCTTGATGAACCTCGGTTAGCCTTTTGGTTGCGTATTTTAACATCTTTTCTGACAAATCTAATCCAATAATTTTTTTATCTCTCAAAACCTCACCCAAATGACCACTGCCACAACCATTGTCTAAAATCAACCCTTCTGGCTTAACTAAATTCACTAGCTGTTTAAAAAACCAAAGTTGATAACGACGAGAGTACGGCAAAGTAAACCTTACCCCTTCGTAAAAATCAGAAACGAAGTCTTGGATCTCTTGTTCTTTTGCTAATCTACTGTCCATTATTTAGAAAATTTTAATATCGCCGCCGAGATAACCGAAAAAATTATCTGCATTAATATAGTTAAAATATGCAATGCAACGCTGAGTGCCACTGCCAAATCTAAACCAAATCCGAGAGCGCTCAATCCAAACACCCACCCGGCCTCTACCGTGCCAAAATTGCCAATGGTGCCGATTGGGATCAAAGACGCTATTGGCGGAAATGAGGTAATAAAAACTGCCGGCCAGTAATCAATGAAATATCCTAGCGAATTTAAAAACATTGCGGTAATGCCGTATAAAAGGGCCCAACTAACCATTGACACTAGCAAGGTCTTTCCAAAAACTTTCCAATCTTTTAAAACTAATAAGGAATCGGATAATTCTCGCCAACGCTGCAATATTTTTTCCGACAGCTCTTGCTTCCGTATTAACAGGCGAGTAAAAAATTTAATCACCGAACCAATTTTTTCTGTGGCAAATAACAAGATTATCACCACTAAAAACAAAAAAAATAATACTGCAAAAGCGCTAACAACAATCGAGTCGAGTTCTTTTATTTTTTCGGGAAAGACAACCACCAGCGAAACAATTAAACTTATCACCACAGCGAAAAAATCCATTATCCTCGCCAACATTAAAGCAGAAATATTTTTAGAAATATGTGTTTTTCCGTCTTTGTTTATTAAATACACAAAGCTAAATTCCCCACTACGGAACGGTAAAATACCACTTAGAAAAAAATGAATAAATCCGACATTAACAAGTCGAAAAAGCCCTACTGAACGCAAACCTAGCAACTGATATCGATAAGCGCGAAGTATAGTGCTTACTAAATACAACCCAATAACTGGTAAAAGCCAGACAAGGTTTATATTGTTGAAAAAATCCCTAAATGAAATGGTAGGAAACTGAATTACAACTAAATAAACAAGCAGGGCGGTAATCCCCGCTGAAACAATCAATTTAAAAATTTTGTGTTTAAAAAAAATCACTTTTGTATACTACTCCGACCCTCGACGGTTAATCAAATCTGCCAATAAACCCAAAATCGCTACTTGCACAAACCCAATAAATAACATAATTGATTTATCGCCGACATTGTCTATCACAAAAATATCATAAGCCAAAGACATAATGCTTGCAAAAAAGAAAACACCTGCCAATGGAATGAAAATCTTTAAAGGATTATAAAATAAAATCATCCTCAAAACCAAAGTAAGATAATTGATCGCGTCGGAAAAAGGTCGGACTTTAGATTTTCCGGCACGTTTATAATAGTCGATTGGAACATATTTTACACGGTACCCGTCTGATAAAAAAGCGAGAGTGATATTGCTAGTTAAAGAAAAACCATTCGGTAGCAATCTAAAATATTTTTTTGCCAGATCTTTTTTAAAAACTCGTAAACCTGAATTCAAGTCTGGAATTTTATAATCAGCCAAATAATTAGCCAACATATGAATCGGCCATTTTACAAGGCGTTTTAAAAGACTGTGGTGAACAGTTTTTCCGTTACGCGCACCAACCACCATATCATGGTGCTCCATATTATCTAAAAGCTCTGGAATTCTGTCGGCAGGATAAGTATTGTCAGCATCAATGATTAAAATATTTTCATAAATAGCTGACTTTATCCCGGTTTTAATAGCCGCACCATACCCGCGGTTACTGTTATGGTTTATAATTTTGGCATACGAAAATTGTTTTAGTACCTCTTCGGTTTTATCAGTCGATCCGTCGTTTACCGTAATTATTTCCCACTGGCCCGGAATATTTTCCAAAACATGTTTAACTTGATCGATTCCTTTGGCTCCTCCTTTTTCTTCATTGTAAACCGGGATTACTACCGAAATGTTAGACATTTTTTCGTGCTTACTAATAACTATTCTTTATTATAACGATAAATTTCAAAATCGCCTATAATCAAAACCCGTTCGGCTTCCGACAAATTTTTTGGCGACCAAACATCTTTTTGTAAATCAATAACGATATAATCCAACTGGTATTTATTAAACAGTGCCGGGAGCCCATCCTCTAAATATTTTTGGTAATCCGACACAGCTTTTGTATACTCCTCTTCAGGAAAACAAGTACGGCAGCCATAAATTCTCCTTATAGAGAATCCCCCAAGCAGATCGGCCACTCTATTGGGATTGTCGCGGAAAAACTGTTCCGCGTTTTTTTCAGACACCCCTTCTAACATTACCTCCAAATAATGCATGTCGGCTAATCGCTCTTGTGGAGTGTTGGATAAAAACATAAAACTGGAAAAATAAGCGTTGTTATGGGTAAACGCTGTAATATTGTCGCCTTCATCCCTGTCAGCAACCAAAACGACGGAATCTGTTGCTGTATTATCATTTAACCAGTCATAAACCACTCCATACCTCTGCCTTGCTTTATAATATTCCCCATAATGCGCGTAGGATTTCTGTTGTTTTATAACGCCCGATGTGAATAAAAATCCAACCAAAATAATAACAATACCGAGTTTCAAAATTTTTCTCGATTCTAATTTGAAAATTTTGAAAAAAGCCATCAATCCAATCAACCCAAAAACCGGAGCAATAAAATACCAATGAAAATGCGCTGGGGTTAATTCTTGCCCGGTAAATACCTGCTGGTTGACTGCGAAAAAACCACCCAACATTAAACTTGCAAACCAGATTTGTTTTTGTCGATCTTTAAACCACACTAAAATCGAGGCCGCCAATCCAACAATCGCGCTCCAGTTCATAAAAAAATTACGGCTCGAAAACATCCCTACGTGCAAACCCAGTTGCTCCCGGTTGGGAATACTGAAAAAAGCAAAGACATTAAATAGATAAGGGATGGCCACTAATAAAGCGGTTATATGCAACAAAACCAATTTCTTAAAATTTGTAAACGATTTCGTAAACAACCAGTACAGTCCCAAAAAACCATTCCCCGCTAAAACAAATGTCCAGGTATAAAAATAAATATAAACGCTAAACCCTAAAACAATCCCAGTGGAGTACAAAAATATATTGCGTTTTGTTTTTAACCATTCCCAAAAAAGCGAAGCATACCCAAAGAAAAACAGCATTCCCATTTGTGGCGAGACGGGACGGGAAAAGACCACCGGGCTGGTATTGGGGAACTGAAACTGTAAAAAGTTTAAAACCCCTTTAGGATTTTGCAATAAATCTATCCCGAAAAATATCAAAACCGCGCCCAACAACCCTTGGGCACGGGAACGAGTAAAACGATAGATGAAAGTGTACACCGACAAAAACAACAAAAACGGCAACACTACTCTAGTAGCGAAAAATATCCGAAAAGCAACGTCACTAGAAAACGATAGATAACCAAGCCCCGCTAAAATTATTTCTGGCAAAGGTGGTTGGATGTATGGCAAATTTTTGTACTCTGCCAAAAAAGCATTACTTGTTTTAAGGTTTCCATCATATATATCATGAATTCTGCCGGCGTAGTATAACTCACTATCACTTCCTCCATAGTAAATGCCCTGGTAATCGGCCCCCGAATCATTCTTCAACCAAAACTGGGGCAAATAGATCATTACTACTGCCGCTGCGGCAAATAGTATGGCGATATAGTGTTTTGTTAAAACCCCGGCCATCAACGATTCAATTTAGAATTTAAAAAACTCAAAATCTTTTTAGCGCGGGCTTGCCAGCTATACTTTTGAACTTCTTGAAAGGCGTTACTGACAATCCTTTCTGTTGGCACCTCTTCTGCTAAAACCGCCTTTATTTTTTTTGACAAATCCAATGGATCATCCGGTGTAAAAAATATAGCCGTAGATTTATCCAAAACATCTAACAAGCTAGGAATTTTGGAAGCTATTACAGGACGACGAGATGCCATATACTCAAAAAGTTTTAGCGGGGATGTATAATATTTACTAATATCTTTTTTTGCGGAATTCGGCAAAACAAAAACATCAGCTGATGCTAGATATAGTGGGACCTCTGATGGCGAGACGCGTCCTAATAATTTAATTTTTTTTAATCGAAACTTTTCTAAAAACTCCTTAAATTTCGAAGTATCTTTATCTGTCCCTCCAATAATATATACTGTTGCGTTATCATCTAAATACTCTGCGGCATGCGCTAGGGTGTGAACACCTTTCCAATCGTATAAATGTCCCATGTACAAAACAATTTTTTTGTTTCCGGGCATACCAAGAGCCTGTCGCGCTTTTTGTTTGGTAATCAAAACGCCAAATTTTTCCATATCAACACCGTCATGTGCCACTATAATTTTGTCTTCTAACAGATATTTTTCCAATTGCTTGGCCAAATTTCCATTTATAGCCACAACCCCACGGGATTTTTCAAAAACCTTCAACAATAACTTGCCAGGGTTTATTTTGGTAGTATGAATTTCGTAAAAATATCGATATTTAGCCTGAATCACAGGAACTAAAGGATAAGTGTCTCGACTGTAAAATATAGCGTCTTTATAGTCGCCTCTCCGCAACTCTTGCTTGATTGAATTTGCAAACGTTTTTGACTGGATATAAAAACCGACGCCTGGTAAAAAATTTAACTTACCGATCATATCAAGACAAAAAAACTTTCGCACTCTAAACCTTTTTTTCACTTCGTAGAATTCAAATATATCCTTTTCTTCAAAATCGGGATTATTTCTTCTAGGAAGCCACAATTCCAAATCGACACCTTGCCCCACCAAGGCTTCACAGGTTTTCATAATTTGAATCCCATGAGCTTTTTCAGTTGGAATACGTGCGTTGGCAATATAAATCAATTTCATCGTAGTTTATAAATAAAAATTTTTGGACCCAAATTTTGAATGGCGAAAATATCAGTTATTGGAGCCTCCAGATTGCCGTTTATATCTACTGCCTTTTCTTTATTAAAACTTTTTACTATTTCTGACCCCTCACTTATTGCAGAAACTGCCACAGGAATTTGATCCTCATTAAAATACTCTACGACCAAGTAATCATAATTATTTGCCGCTCCCTTTTCTTGATCAATCCCAAACCCGACCACAGACAAGTCATTAAAATTCAAAACATTATACGCAGGCACTGGATATCGATTAAAAGAAATATTTTCTAAAACTTGATGTTTTGTTCTTATCGCCTCCGGAAAATTATTTTTTAAAATCTCTATTGCCTCTGGATTTGGAGTTAACTCTAAGGTCCGAGTATATATCGCTATAGAAGAATCAGCGGGAATATTTTCTTCAATCCACTCCTTTGCCTGCTCCCGGGAATCAGGTTTCGTGAGTAAATAATCATAATAAATGCTGACTGAAAACGACAAAAGCAAAATAAATATCACAACTACTTTTTGCAAATGATTGCTGAAAGGAATTTCCCAAAGCTGAAGCATAGTAAGCCCTCCTAAAACCGCAAACCATGGAACCAGTAGCAAATTATACCGGGGTTCGAAATGGAAAAAGAAATATAAGATAATCCAATAAATTAATGGAAAACTAACAAACAAAGCAAAAAGCCTCTTTTGAGTTATTCCAAGAATTATTAGACCCAAAACTCCAGCGACAACCAAAACCGGCTCATGCTGGAAAAATGAAAAAAAACTTGTTCCGACAGCGGTTAACATTCCCAAAAAACTTTTCGGATTTGTAAATGTTGAATCTTCGCCAAACACAATGCGATGGAATTCGGGATAATTTAACAATGTAAATATTGCTCCGATAAAAGTAAACAACAAATTAAATATCCAAATTTTAGCGCCGATAAATTTCTCCTTCAAAGAACTTTGTTTGTTTAAAAAATGCGCGAGTAAAAACACCACTACCCCAATACCTGTTATATAACTTGCTCCAAATGCGATACCAGAAACAGCCCCCGCCCACAAATAAGTTGCCCTTTCTGGTTTAAAATATACAAGCACCGCGGCCGCAATAATAAGATAAGTAAAAAATCCGGCAGGCGCCCAATGGCGAGCAAAATGAGAAAGCTGGACAGAAAAAAAACTCCCTGCCACAAACACCGAAGCAAACAGACCTAATTTTTTCCCAAAAACCCTATTGCCGATAGTATATGTAAGATAAACAGTCAAAGTCCCCAAAACCGCCGTAACTACTCTGCTAACCATCCAAACCGGGGTCGGATTTAAAACAATCGTCTCTTTTAATAAATTAAAATCTGTTCCGCTGAAAATAAATTTTAAAAATAAAACTGGGACAATAAAAATCAAATATAAATACGACATCAAAGGTGGGTAGTAAAGCAAACGAAAATCTTCTGGATGAAAAGCGGGCACCAAAATGCGCAACTCAAGCATTTTCAGAGAAGCGCCAGTAATACTTACCTCGTCAGATACCAAAAACATCGGCAAACCGTAATCGATACCGATTATTCGGAGAATAAAGGCGGCTACTATAATAATAAATAATATTTTTTTCATCAAAAAATTTAAATTCGTAAATTAAAATTTTAAATTTTCACTCCTGTCCCTCTCCAACTATTTTTATTCCTCCAAGTAATAACCACCTCGGAAAGCCTTGCTTCGTCAAACCATGTCTGAAATTCATCACGGGGGATATAAAAAGCGGTTGGGGCGACTAAATGATCAAAAACTATAGAATAATTTTCCTGGAAAGAATAACCTGAAATTGAATATAAATAATCATTATAAAACAAAAATTTTTTCAGCGGGTTAACATATTTATTTATCGGCCGATAAATAACTTTTAGCGCCAATTGCAATGGCGCAGTAATTATAAAAGCTATAAATTTTGTTATAATCTTTGGTAACTTGGAAGTAATACCAATTCGAATCGGGTTGATTATTTTTTCAATCCACCAGTTGCCTTCACGTCCGTACACCCAAGCGGAAATACTGCCACCCGGCTTTAAATGGCTCGTAAGTGTCAAAAAACCCCGTTTTGGGTCCGGTAGGTGATGTAACACTCCGATGCTGTATATATAGTCAAAAACTTGCTTAAAAGGCAAATTATAAATATCGGCCTGGATCAAATGTACATTTGAAAACTTACGAGTATTTAAAAAAGCGACATCAATAGCTTCCGATAAATCTATTCCTATCACATCCCTGGCTCCAAACTCCGCTGCTAAATAAACATGCCTCCCTTTGCCACATCCGCCATCTAACACCACTTTGTCTTTAAAAAAATCGCTGGTTATTGGTTTGATCCAGCTTAAAAACTGATCCCTGTATTTATCTGTTAAATGAGTAAATTTTCTCCATTCATACCCAAATGCCTCCGCCGTCTGTTTTTTATCTTCCGACAAACTGGCAGGCAACATCCTTAACACTCCTCCACGTATCGAAAAATTGTCACCGCAAGGTTCGCAACAGACACTACCTTCCATTATTTCCGCGCCATCTTGTTTATAAACTTTCAGTTCAAATTTTCCATCGCACTTTTTACAAGTCAAATATTCTAGTAATTTTGATTTCATTTTACAACCACTTTTCCTTCCACATTTGGAAAACCATTAATGTCCAAAGAGCCTTGCGATTATCTTTCTTTCTTGCTGTATGTTCACTTACCAGTTTTTGAACATAGTTGGAGTTAAAGTATCCTTCTCTTTTAATTCTATCTGAGTTTAGGAGTTCATGCAAAAGTGGGTTTAGCGAACCGACAAGCCAATTTGCCATTGGGATGCCGAAACCTTTCTTTTTGCGGTTTACTATCTCTCGTGGAAGATATTTACCCATAACTTGTTTTAAAAGATATTTAGTAGTGAGACCGCGCATTTTGTATTTAACCGGTAAAGAATTGATAAATTCCGCCAGCTCAACCGCTAAAAACGGGGCCCTGGTTTCCAGTGACACCATCATTGACGCCCGGTCGGATTTGGTCAGAATATTATCCTGCAAATACAATTTTAAATAAAGATAAATAATTTTGTTAAAACTGGAAGCATTTGGAACCTCATTGAGATAGCGCGCGATGTCGGAGAAGACGGGTATAAAAAAATTATCGTTCGAGCTTGTCGAGAAACTCTTTCTCGACTCCGCTTCTCTTTGCTCGAAGAATAATTGTTTGCATAGTTCTTCATTCAAAAGCCCTCCCTGCTCATGCGGGGCAAAAGAGTTAATCCAAACAAAATCACGATAAAGATTTGGATATCGCTTGCTTAAAGCAACTCTTTTCAATCCATACTCCCAGGTAATATTATTAAAAGATGTTGGTAATGCATCTACCAAAGACTTCGGGATTAAATCTAGTAACCATAAAAACTTTCTTACCTGCATTGTCGGATACCCTCCCAGCAACTCATCCGAACCATCACCGTCAAGCGCTACTGTAACTTTTTTCCGAGTGAATTTGGACAACAGATAAGTAGGTAGCATTGAAGCATCTGAAAATGGTTCGTCCAGTTTATCAAAAACTTCGGGGATCACCCCTTGTGTGTCTTTGCTTGAAAATATGTGCTCCGTGTGTTCCGTCCCTAAAATACCGGCGACTTTTTTTGCGTACGTAGATTCGTCAAAAGATTTGTCCTCAAACCCAATAGAAAAAGTTTTTACTTTCCGGGCACTGTTTTTTTGCGCAAAATACGCAATCGTTGAAGAATCCAGCCCTCCCGAAAGAAATACTCCCAAAGGAACATCGGAAACCAAGCGAGATTTTACCGCGCGCTCAAGTATGTGTTCGAGCTGAGCAGAAGCATTGGCAAGGGAAATATCAGATTCTTTGAAGGACATGCTCCAATATTTTGAAATTGTCCAGCCGTGTGATTCGCCGTCTGCCTCTCCCGGCCTCCGGCCACCCTCCCCGACTTCGGGGAGGGGTTGGGGGAGAGGCTTGGAACTTTGCCGATAAGCTACGGGATATTCCAAATAACTTGCCGGCTCCAGTTTATAAATCCCTTTAAAGATAGATAAAGGCGCGGGAACATAATCAAAAGTTAAATATTTTGAAAATGCCTCAAAATCCAGCTCTTTTTTTACAGCGGGGTGAGAAAGTATCGCCTTCAGCTCCGATCCAAAAATAAACACCCCATCAAAAGTTCCATAGTACAGAGGCTTTTCCCCAAACCGGTCTCGAGCCAGAATCAACTGATTATTTTTTTCATCCCAAACAGCCAATCCAAACATCCCGTCGAGTTTGTTAAAAACTTCGACCCCCCACTGCTCGTATCCGCGAATGATTACTTCGGTATCAGAATCGCTAGAAAAAGTTTGCCCCAATTTTGCAAGCTCAATTTTTAACTGGTGGTAATTGTAAATTTCACCATTGAAAACAATCGCAGACATTTTATCACCAGAAAACATCGGCTGCTTCCCGCCCGCAAGATCAATAATCCGCAACCGACGCATACCAAGGGATACCCGGTTATTAACAAAATAACCTTCTTCATCCGGACCCCGATGAACAAGGCTACGCGTCATTTTTTTTACAATGTTTTCGTTGGGCTTTCCAACAAAACCGGCAATTCCACACATAATACAGTAATTATAGCTGATTTAATAAAAAAAGGCAGTCCTTGATGACTGCCCATTTGAAACATAATATATTACGTAATTTCAGTCCTTGGCTGATATGCTATTATAATCCTTTTGTGTGTACTTCAGCCGAACTTGTTACTTTAACCGGCGGAGTGGTTTTTACGCGGATTAAAGACTTTTTAAAAAATTTAATCGGTGGCGCCGATAATCGAAAAACTATTACCAAGATACCTAAAATAGACGCGATTAAACTTGGGGGGAGGAGCAAAGATTCCGACACTCCTTCAAACCATGCCGACCATAGCGGTCCGTCAAGTAAAATAGCGCGAGGGATAAATACTATATAAATCAAATACCCTAATCGTAAAGAATTTCTCCAAAGTTTTGGGCTGATCAATACTGGCACTTTCTCGTGAGAAATTACCGTCATAAAAGTCAAAATCAACATTGCTATTGCTCCGAGTTGTTGGTCTTGGGTTATTATCCCTTTCAAAACCGGGTTTACAAAATTTTCTTGCGGATGGAGGGCTGCCAATAAAGAAACGTGAAGCATGGCATACCAATATCCAACTAATCCAAAATATTTTCTATAGGCGAGTTTTGTGTCAAGGAAATCCGTGTAAAAAGTAAATGTCCCAAACGCGAATGAAATCGCGATCATTACAGCGGAGATTCCCGCCAGCGCATTTATAAAACTTCCAAAATTGTAAAATCCTTGCCAGAAGTAATAATAAATCGACCACAAGGTCAAAAACCCCAGGCTCCAATAAAAACTATTTTTCCAAAACCTTATTTTTATTTCTTTAGGAAGCATGCCTATCCCATTATACCACACTCAAATATATTCAGGGAGTTAAAAATTTATTTTTTCTTTTATTTCGTAAGTTCGTTTCTTTTGTGACTCATGATAAGTCCGTACCAAAATCTCTGCGAGCAAGCCCATTAAAATAAACAGTACTCCAACAATTATAAATAACGCCATAATCATTGGTAGTGGCGTAGAAATAAAATCTTTTTGATGAACAGTTGAAAATTTATAATAAATCGATGCCATTGCGGCAATACAACCGATAAAAATTGAAACCAACCCTGCGCCGCCAAAAAAATGCATTGGTCTATGAAAATATCTAGTTAGAAACTTTAAAGCGATTAAATCCAGAATAACTTTAAATACGCGGTTTACTCCATAATTCGATTTCCCGAACTTCCTGGGAGTGTAACCTATCGGCATTTCAAAAATTTTAGCGCCGTGCCACGAAAGATACGCTGCGATAAACCGATGCATATCTCCATAAAGCCGAATACCTTTTAACACAGAGACACGATACACCTTTAAGGTGCTGCCATGATCATGGAGGCGAATCCCCGAAATAAAAGATATCAGCCGACTTGCCACGTCCGAAGGAATCCGTCTTGTAAAAGTTTGATTTTGCCAGCGGTTTATACGCCAGCCCGCCACAATGTCATATCCTTCATTTAACTTCGCGATCATTTTTGGAATGTCTTCCGGATGATTTTCCAAATCGGAGTCAATCGGAACTATCACTTCACCACTGGCATGCTCGATGCCGGCGGCTAGTGCCGAGGTTTGCCCAAAATTTCTAGTAAAACTGATTATTTTTACTTTTGGGTCTTCTTTGGTTAGATTGTTAAGAACTTCACGACTTTTATCACATGAACCGTCGTTAATAAAAATCACCTCGTAGTCATAATTTTGAGACGACAAAACCTCCCGAAGGCGATGCGCCAATTCTGGTAAAGATTCTGCTTCATTAAAAACCGGAACAATAATCGTAGCTTTCATGCAATTACTGCCTATTTTATCAGAAATCGCGCAAAAAATCAATTTGTATTTTGGTTGCCCTTAGGGCACGGCTGTGATATCCTTTTTAAGTAATAATAAACATTTTTTATGAAAGCAGTTATTGTCTGCCATCTAGAAAACGACCTTCGAAATAATTTTGGTGAAGCAAAAAAAATTCCTCTCGAAAAACAGACATTTGAACATGTCCCGAAACTTTTGAATTGGATAGGAACTTTAAAAATCCCGATTACAGTTTCTGTAATGGCAGGTGGTCAGGTGGGCAACCGACTACTTTTAGCACTGAAAGAAAAAAATGTTAAAATTCCAAACAACATCAACTTAGGGATTCATTTTCACGCAGAAAACTTTACCAATTCAAAATGGCAATACGAAAAACCATTAGAGCTCCCGGCCTATGAAAACTATTACAACCAATTTGTCCAAAGTCTTTCAATAAAACCGAAAACAGTGGTCTTTGGAAAATGGAAAGTCGACCGACAAGCTTACCCGCTTTTCGCGAAACTAGGCATTACTCATGACGCTTCAAATATTTTACCTCGGGGAATTATCAATCCCCCGGCTAACATAAACGGCTTAATTACAGTCCCAGGACTAAGCTATAACGGCCAACCGGTAAACCCTCTGACACGACTCAGCGATTTTTTACTGACTAAAAAAATAATCTCGCGGTATCATAACAAAAACTTGCTTTTACACCTTGCTTTCCACTCCTATGATTTTTTTTCACCCCAAAACCCCACACACTGGCGCGGAATTAAAAAAATAATCTTTACAGACATTCTTTCACAACTGAAAAAGCATAATGTAGAGATTGTAAATTTGGAAAATGTGAATTCAGGAAAAAACGAAACTTTAGAAAAAATGCCTGTTCCTTTGCTAGGACGTCTTTTCCAACTAATCGGCCACTAAAATACTATGAAATCCCAAAATAAATTTTTTGAAAAAAAACTGAAACTTCTTTCTGAACGGGGAAAAATTTTGGATGTGGGAAGCGGTAAACCTTGGCAAAAAGAAATGGCTCAGTATAAGGATTGGTTCAAAAATACAACTTATGAAACTCTGGATACTGACCCGCAATCGCAAGCAACGCATATCGCCGATGTTCAAAAAATACCTTTGCCGGACGAGTCTTACGACGCTATAATCTGCAAGGCCGTTTTACAGCATGTTCCCTTCCCTTATAATGCCATACAACAAATGCATCGGGTTTTAAAACCCGGAGGTTTACTGCTTGTCTATGTCCCTTTCATCTATCCTTACCATGCCAAAAAAAATCTTTACAAAGACTATTGGCGGTTTTCGAAAGATGGGATTGAAAGATTGTTCAGGGATTTTCAAGGCTTGGAGATTTCTCCGGTTGATGGATATTTCACCACTATGTTAAATTTTTTTCCAGTTTCAATTTTACGAAAAACTTTTAAGCCAATTACAATACTTGTTGATAAACTTTTTCAAACAAAAAAACGCTCAAGCGTTTCGGGTTACTACATATTTGCAAAAAAATAACGATCCCTGCGTCAAGTCGCAAGGGTATTCTACCAGAAATAATAATCTAAAAAGCTGATACAATCTTTTCCGCTAACTTATCAAGACTGTGATCCGTAACGACAATATTCCTCAAGTTCGCAGTTAAAGTTTCTTTATCTGCTTTTTTTAATTCTATTATTTGCGAGATCTTCTTTGACAGCGACGATGAATCATTTGATTGGGTAACAACCAAATCTTCATACGATCTTAGCATTTCAAAAAAAGCTTCGTTTGAAGTGATAATCGGGCATTCACAAGCCATTGCCTCCAAAACCGCCTTGTCCAGACTTCCGGTTTGAGAAAGGTTTACACACAAATCGGCGTTCTGATAAATCTCTGGCAATCTTGAATGCGGCACCGACCCTTTAAAACTAATATAATCCTCGAGTTGTGATTTACCGACAATTTGTTCGAGGGATTGAAGATAGTTTTTATGCTCTGTTAATCCAACTCCGCCGATTATATCCAAATGTACGTTTTCCACTTTTCTCTCCCTCACCAAGTTTCTCACCGCAAGGATTAGGGTTTCTAAATCCTTTACAGGTGAAATACGGCCGACGCTAACTATTTTAAACTTACGAATTTCCTCATCTTCACTTGAGCCGTAAATTCCAGATGTAACGGAGGCCTTTAGGCCTCCACGTGGAAGGTGAAAGCCTTCCGCCACATTATCCGCCAGCCGTGGGCGAGTAAACTTCTCCACATCTATTCCATGTCCGGTAATTTGAACCTTTGGTGATCTGATACGAAAACTTTTTTCTGATGCTGTCAGTACTTTGTCAGAGACGACGAGCATCAGCCGAGACCTCCAAGTAATCGCTTTATGTGTGTACCAACTGACCAATTTTTTTCGATATAGAAATGTCCAAGGCGAAACCCATAGTGCGTATTCCGGATTTTGGTGAGCAAAAACCCCATCAACCTCTTTGACTAGTTTTGCAGCTAATCTCTGAAATTTCCAGAACCTTTTCCATCGTGAATTCCCCAACTCTTTCCCAAGTGAGTAAACTTCCGCGTCTAATCCTTCCGTATTACCCTTCTCCAAACAAATAATTTTCAATTTTGCATTTTTAGTTTTCAGCTGTTCGCTTATATTTTTTGCCCACTCGTAAGAATGCCCGGCAAGCCAGTCATCTTTGTCAATTTTTCGAGTTATCATTAAAAGGTTCATTTGTTTATGATTTTTTTCCAAAATTCAACAACTTTTTCTACCCCTTCCTCGCTATCGTAATTCTTGATCATCTGTCGCGCGTTCACAGCTAAGTTATTTCTGAGATTTTTGTCGGTAATTAATCGTTCTAAACTATCCTCCAGTTTTATTTCGTCACCAACGTCTATCAAAATACCGCGATCATTTTTTATTAAATTCATAGCCCCCGCGGTCTTGGTGGCTATAATGGCACACCCGGCGGCGGCGGCCTGAAGCAAGACCACGCCGTAACTTTCAGTATCAGAAGGTAAAACAAAAATATCAGCTTGTTTAAAATATTCTGCCAGCTCCGGCAAACGCTTTCCTCCCACAAATTTAATATTTTTCGCTCCCTTTGATAAATTTTCCAACTTTTTTCTTTCGTCCCCCTCACCTACTATCGTTAAGTCAAATGGCAGTTGAATCTTTCTCGCGACCCGAATAAGCATTGCAAGATTTTTCTCCCGGGATAACCGACCTACAAATAAAATTTTTAAAATTTCATTGTGGGGTTTTTCTTCTGTTTTGAAACCCTCAATATTTGCAGGTGTAGGTTGAATTAAAACCGGATTTTTTATACCCCAAGTAAAAAGTTTTTCTTTTGTCGTTTGATTATTGGCCTTGAATCCGTCAGCAAGATACAAAGACTTTTTTATTTCCCTAAGCAACAACCATTTAATAGGATTAAAACCAATCCACCGGCCGGAAAAAAACATTCCGTGGATTGTGACTATCCAAGGTAGGCCGTATTTTTGCTTGATTTTTTTTCCGACAGGAGCCGCGAAATCTTGTGTGACTATTAAATCGTAGAAATTTTGTGTTTGAAGATTTTTAAACACTTCGAATGCTTTTTTATAATGGGTGGTTCGAGAAGAGCGGGTCGAAAAAACACGGAAATTTTTTTTCCATTGTCTATTTTGAAATTTTTCTGACGCGAACACCAAAACATCCAAAGACCCGGCGAGATCCGCGTATTTTTGATGACGCTCCACCACATCACCGGAAAAACCGCCTCCGAACATGCCGCGGTCTAAACTAATCATTAAAACTTTCATAAAATATTCTCGAAAACTTTAATATGCTCCGTTACCACGCTGTCCCATGTCTGTTTATATTTCAAGCGCCGAAGCTTGCTTTCATATTTTTGATAATTCTTTTTATCCAAAAAAAACTCCAGCTTCTCAAATAACTCTGACTCGCTCAATGGGTTAAATAATTGCAGTTCATCTTTAACTTCTCTAGGCAGCCCGTTTTCTTTGGTTAAAAGCACGGGAGTTCCCACACTTAATGCTTCTAAAGCGACGTTTGGATTCAGCTCTGTTAATGTAGGGATAACGACCAAAGAATTTTTTTGCATTATTTCAAATACTCGCACTCTGGGAACGGCTTTTTTGAATTGAACCCGGTCTCTTAGAGAAAGTTTTTCAACCAATCTTTCCAGCCGGATCCTTCCCGGTCCCTCTCCCACTAATACCAATTTCTTTTTTGTTTTTAGACGTCCAAAAGCTTTGATTAAAACTTTTAGATTTTTCACTTTAATAAATCTTCCAAAGTAAACTATGTCACCATCAAAAACAGCCCGACTGGTTTTCGCTTTTTTACTTATGGGATTAAAAACAATTTTTTGAAAGTTTATATTTTTTCCAAACACCTGGTTGTACAACTCCGGTTGGTAAGAATTGTTAAAAATAATCAATTCAGCCCTCTTTAGGACAAACCGATAGATCGCCAGATACAGCTTCTCAACAAAACTTTTTGGTAAAGTGTAATATTCTTTTAAAGTACAATTGACCTTGCCACGTTCAACCATTTGTTCCCACAAAAAATCCCCGCCTAATCTGATTATTAATTTCTTTCCTGAAAATAAACTCACCAGAGCGGCAGGGAAACCAGAACTAACAAGATCTTGGGCGTAAATTAGATCAGATTTTTTTACTGTTTTTCGTAAAGCTAAAAAATATTTTAAATACCGAAGCAGGAAACCGCCCGACCTTGACACCAACTGAACCGGAAAAGGATTTCTTTCAATGCTACCGGTCTTACCATAAGCCAAAACCGAAACCTGAAAACCTTTAAGAGTCAAGCCTCCGGCGATTTTTTTGACAAAAGTTGCCATCCCTCCGATTTCTGGAGAATAAGTCCCGGAAGCGAATACTATTTTTGGTTTTTCGTCAGCTATCAACTCAGTAAAAACTCCTTTCATGTGAAGCGCGATCAACCCCCAGGAATATCTTTCACGAACCAATTTTCTACTCTGAAAAATTATTTTATTACGGAGCTCGTCGTTTTCTGAAAGTTTTCGAATCTTACTCGCCAAATCTTCCGGGTCATCGACTTTACAAAATAATCCGGTCTCTCCGTCTTTTAAAAAGTCTGGGATACCACCCTGTTTAGTTCCTACAACCGGCACCCCCACGGCCATCGCTTCCAAAAATGAATTACCCAGACCCTCTGATCGAGAGGGACGAGAAAACACCGAGGAGATGGCTAAATATTCAAAAAGTTCACTTTGAGGGACTTGGCCTAAAAATAATACCTGCTCTTCAATATCCAATTCTTCAGCAAGATTTTTCAACTGTTCTTCTTGGACTCCTGTCCCCGCAACCAACAAAACATAAGAAGGTCCTAAAAATTTTAAAGATCGTATCAAAATATCCACGGCATTTTTGGTAACCAGTCGAGAGGAAGTCATTATGACTTTATCTGAATCTAAAAGATTTAAAAATTTTCTGGTCTTTTCTCGATCTCTTTCGTTTGAGATCTTGTCAAAGTTTGCAAGCGCCACTCCGTTTGGAATAATCGCGATTTTTTGTCTCGCTCCCTGCTTGACTGCGTAATCAGCCAAATACGCGCTGATTGCCTGGATATAATTGGCTTTTTTTAACATCCTTCTCCACCAAAAACCAAGTAAGCCCAACTTGCCTCGCTTTAGGTGTCTTTCCGAGTCTCCTTCTTGCAAGGTTAACAAAAACGGTAAATTGGGTTTTAATATTTTGAGTAAATAAGCGCCGATCGAAGCATAAGACACCATCATTCCCCAAAGTAAATCAACTTTTTCATGTTTAAAAATTTCTCGACCCTTAAGATACGCTAAAAAAGGGAACAAAAAAAACCGATCCAACTTTGTTCCGTAACCCAGACGATGGACCTTGACTCCATCAATCATTTCGGTCTCCGGATGTTCTTTGTTAAAACGATAGGTTATTAAAGTAAAATTGAAATCCGCAGAAAGCCGCTTGGTAATTTCCGTAAGCGCAACCTCGGCGCCACCCACAAAAGGCAAATACGCGGATGAGAAAATTAAAATATTTTTCATATGTAGTTGCCCCATTCATGGGGCCTTGTAAGCCATCGAATTAGCCCGATAAAATCGGGCAACTACAGCAAACGTGCGTTTTAAAAACTTTTGAATAGCATTATTATAGCTTTTTTTGCCCAAAAGAAAAAGCCCGGAAAAACCGGGCCTACAACAGTGAAACTATCAGCGAAATTACATATCAGCCAAACCAAGCTCGTCTGAATAAGTTTTGTACCAGCTAACGAAACGATCCACGCCCTCGGCGATACTGATTTTTGGGTTAAAGCCTAACATTTTTTTAGCTTTGGAAATATCCGCGGAGGTTGCGACTACGTCGCCTTGCTGCATTGGTAAATTGTTCTTTTGCGCCTTTACGCCCAAACTCTTTTCTAACGCCTCAACATAAGTCCCCAGTTTCTGAGTTTCTCCCCGCCCTAAATTAAAAATCTCGTATGGATAATTTTTTTCTATGGAAGCAACCACTCCGTCTACAATATCATCAATATACGTAAAATCTCGAGACATCTCTCCAGAATTAAACATTTTAATCGGCTGATTTTTTGTGATGCTTTTTATAAATAAAAATAATGCCATATCCGGCCGCCCCCAAGGACCATAAACTGTAAAAAATCTAAGCCCGGTACAATGAATACCGTACAAATGATGATAGGTGTGCGCTAAAAGTTCATTGTATCTTTTCGAAGCCGCGTAAATACTAATCGGGGTGTCAACCTTTGCTTCTTCAGAAAATGGCAACTGTTTATTCAGGCCGTAAATACTGCTTGAACTTGCGTATATAAAATTATTAACTTTATATTTTTTACAAAGTTCCAATAAATTTAAAGTTCCCAAATTATTAGATCGTTCGTAGACAAAAGGATCTTTCAAGGAATGTCTAACCCCAGCCTGTGCCGCCAGGTGACAAATCTTATCAAGCTTATGTTTCTCAAAAATTGCCTCCATTGCTGGATAATCCGCAATATCAACTTGGTAAAACGTGAATTTTAATCTTTCAAGTAAATTATCAAGACGGGATTGTTTAAGTTTGACGCTATAATAGTCGTTTAAATTATCGACGATTACAACCTCATCCCCTTTTTCAAGAAGTTTTTTTGCTACATGTGAACCAATAAACCCCGCTCCACCTGTAACTAATATTTTACTCATAATCCCTTGTCAACTCCACCGGTTAGTTCTTTATTTATTTCTTCAGCGGCTTTTAATAATTTCATGTCGACTCCCAATTTGTCCGCATAGGCAATAATCGCTCTCACATCTTTTGGCAGGCACTTTCCGCCGTAACCGCGATATCCGTCGTGATCCACTTTCAAATGGGAGGTTCCGGTCATCCTGCGGTCGGCGCTGGCACATTCCATAACCCGGTTATAGTCCACCCCGATTTTTTGACAAACATCATAAAACTGGTTGGCAAAAGTCACCTTGACCGCAAACCATGTGTTGTTGAAATATTTTACTGTTTCGGCGTCAATCGCCGGAATAATCCGTTCAAACGGAGCAAGTGGTAAAAATTTCAAAATATCTCCCGCAATATTATAACTTTCTTTGGTAAACCCAAGTATTTGACGATCCGGAAACTGAAAATCCTGCACCGCCGTTCTCTCGGTTAAAAATTCCGGATTGAATAAAATCCTCAAATCGGAATACTGCTTCTGGTACTTGTCGGTTGTTCCTGGAATTATCGTGGATTTGATAATCACCGGCTTTCCTTTTTCCGCCTTGGCAGCATTGGCCATTGCGTCATCCATTGCTTCAAGATCAATCCCCATATTCTCCTTATGAGGAGTTGGAACGGCAATAATGATATAATCTTGTTGTATGACATCTTCTACTGGATCACTGTCTTTAAATTTATCGTAAACTTTTACTTCGTGTCCATTGTTTTTATAGTAATTAGCAATAGCACTTCCCACAAATCCACCACCAATGATACCGAGAGATTTCTTTTTCATCACTTTTATATCTAATTCTTAGTTGATTAATTGTTGTATGATAAGTATTATAACGTTATGAATACAAGCGGTCAACAAATCAAAATCCTATATATTGTCACCCAAGGCAACTGGGGAGGGGCGCAAAAGTATGTTTTTGATATGAGCAAATCGGTTAGCGTAGATTATTCAGTTGTAGTTGCTTCTGGTATTGAAAACGATACTTTGGGTAAAAAAATTACAGACCAAGGAATAAAATACGTCGGATTAAAACATTTAGTCAGAAATATTAATCCTATAAAAGATTTTAAAGCAATAAAAGAAATCGCCAATCTAATAAAAAAAGAAAGACCAGATGTCGTCCATCTAAACAGCTCCAAAGCGGGAGTCTTGGGTAGTATTGCGGCACAATCAGCAGATGTCAAAAAAGTAATATTCACAATGCACGGATTAGTGCTCAACGAACCGCTTAATCCTGTTAAAAAATTAATATATTTAATTGCGGAACGATTATCTGCCCGTTTTACTGACGAATTGATAGCGGTTTCGGAAAAAGATAAACAATCAGCGATTAAATATGCGGTAAAATCCGCAAAACATATTTCCGTCATCCATATTGGAATCGGTTTAAAATCTCTTGAATTTTTTCCAAAAGATAAAGCGCGACTTGAACTTGGTCTTGATCCTAATAAAACAATTGTCGGCACAATCGCCGACTTTTATCCGGCCAAAGGTTTACCATATTTGATTGATGCGGCAAAGAAGCTGATTGCGGAAAAACCTGACTTACAATTCGTGCTGATTGGAAGATCAGGACCGGACAAGAAAAAGATTAAACTGCTCGCGGAAAAACTCGGCGACAAATTTATTATTCGAGAAAATCTTGACCAAGCTTCCCAATATTTGAAAGCTTTCGATATTTTTGTCTTGCCAAGTGTCAAAGAAGGACTACCTTATACCATCCTGGAGGCTATGGCAGCTGGTTTACCGATTGTGGCCACCAAAGTCAGCGGTGTGCCGGATGTTTTGGAACACGAGCGATCAGCTTTACTGGTAGAACCTGCGAATTCAGACAAACTAGTCGATTCTATTCATCTTCTGCTCTCTTCTGAACAACTTATAAACACTCTTTCCACAAACGCAAAAAACCGGGTTGCCGACTTCAGCTTAGATAAAATGGTTGCGGAAACGAAAAATATATACCATCCCTAGCGGGCACTAAAAAACACCTTGAGTTCATCGAAAGGTATTTTGTGTTTACTAGATTTTATTTCAAAGGATTCTTTTCGTAAAAACCAGAATTGACGTTTTCAATAAAAGCTTCAGCTTCGGCAATATAATTTCCACCAAATCCTTTAATAACATCCGCGATTGCGATCGCTTCTGCCCGTTCACCCCTATAAGCGTACGACAGCGCGAAATCGATCCATGCATCAACATTGTCTGGTTCGACTTTTGTCAATTCTTCGGTAAAAAATGAAATCCAATCGAAATCCCTGGCGGTTTTGGCTAGTCCCAACATCCTGGTTAAATGCTTTGCCTGTTTGTAATTTGCGCCGGCAATTTCCATTTCATCGATCAAATCTGCAATTTCGCCATTCCTTCCTTGCATGAAATACAGCCTTACCAGATTAATATAAGACTCAACCACCTCGGAGTTTAACTCAATAGTCTTTAGAAAAAACTCTTCTGCCAGTTTTGCGGAATCCTCGGCCTGCTTTGCGTCTCCCGCTTCTTTGTAATCTTCATATAGATAAAGATAAGAATAACCGGCTTCTTGAGGACCATGCGGTCTGGTCGGAGTCAGCTCTTGCAGTTTTGGGATGTAACTCAAAGCTCTCTCGATCCGAATTTTTTCCTCGCCAGGAACCGCGTCGCGGGTAGTATTGTAAAACCGCGCGGCCAAAAGATAATTTTTAGCATCATCCGGCTTTTCAGAAATCAATTTTTCCAGTTGTTCCTCGGCATAAGTTACGATAGTAAAAACTTCCGGATTAATAGGTCCTTGCTCGCCTAGCTGCGTCCCGATAAAATCTATAAACTGGATTCGGTATTCGTTTTGGCCGTAGTTTTCTTTTTCCAAGACATCTTTAAACCGATCAAAGATTACATAAAAATTATCTTCCACCGGGTTTGATCGCAGGGCAACAGCGGCGGCCAAGTTTATTTTGGCAGGCTCCAAGGTTCCCTTCCACATTATCGGCCCTAGAAGCAGCAAGTACACAGCCAGCGCCCCCAGCCATAACTTCTTCGAGGTTAGTATTTTTGGCACATCGAATTTTGGTAAAAAATTACTTGCCATAAACGCCCAAGCAAAAAACAGGAAAACATAAGTCCCGATGCTTTCAAAAACAAATAAATCCTGGACAAAGTATGCCGCCGCAAGGGAGATAAAAATGATTGCCGGAACCTGCTTTTCTTCGTTCCCTCGCAGACGCTTGAGCATATAGTACGCGGGATAAAAAATAAATCCAAGATATAAAAGCAATCCGACTATGCCGGTAGTTACCGCTCTATCAACAACTACATTGTGCGCGCGGTCAAACCAAACCACAGATCCTTCATCTTTATAAATAATCGGCGGAAAATTTTTATTAAAAACAATATTATAATTTTCTAAACCATAACCAAAAATCGGCTTATCCTTCCAACCTTCTATTCCCGCCCTCCAGGCCGCGATACGCGTCTCGGTTGTTCTGTCAGTAAAACTAAAAACAGTGAGCTTGTTTAGCATTGGTGAATTTTTTACAAACGGTCGATCGCGGAAAACAATCAATAACCCGACTGCGGCCACCACTAATATAATAGCCCCGAGGGCAGATTTTCTAATTATTGGAATATGCCGCTTTGTCCAAACCAAGAGCAGGCTGGAAAACACTATTGATCCGACCAAGGCCACCAAAGCGCCTCTGGTTTGGGTGGCAAAAATCACCCAAATAAAAAGCGCCGCAAGCGTGCCGTAATAGATTCTCGCGATTTTAGAATTTCTTTTCCAAAAAAGATACGCGGCAAACGCTATCTGAAACAATATATAACCGGCCAAAAAAGACGCGTTCCCAAATGTCGCGTCCGCGCGGTCCCCGGAAGTAGCCAGCACCGACTCAAGTTTCAATGATTGCGCGACCGCGAACAAAGAAACCAACAACGCTACAACTAAAGATATATCAAAAAATCTCGCCCAAGTTTTTTCCGTTTTTATAACCGACGTTAAAATAACAAAAAAAGCTGCTAAATGCAGTAGTAAAAACAATCCATCACTTCGTTCCATATCGCCCCAAAAACTGCCATAAAAATTGACCCCTAAAAAGGACGATATAAAAGCTCCAATGATAAATAATCCTAAAATTATCGTTAAGATGTTTCTTTTGGGACGATACTGCTCATCGACTAGCGCCAAATACAAAAAGGCCAATAACATTATCTCGACAACTATCCGGAAAAGAAAAGCTTTGGTGGCAATAAATGGAAAAAAGAAACTATTGTTAACGAAAAGGGGGGCGGCAAGTGCCAGCGCGGCGCCCGCATAAATAATCCAAAGAGAAATTTTTTTTAGTGTTTGCATGATGATCTTGGCTAAAAATCCAGATGTCAAAATCCCCACCTGCCTAAGCCTGTTATATCAGGTAAGACATGTTAAGAATAAATGAGTTGAAATAAAGGATTTGTAGGAATATCATATGGCGGCAAATGGCGGGCAGGCAAATTACAAATCAATGATTAAAGCTCAAAATCCAAAATAATAATTCTTTTGTCATTTGGATTTTAGGACTTGATTTGACATTTGATATTTAGATTTTGGATTTCTTTCTTCTTATCTAAGTTCTAGATAATTTTGTCTAAATTCCTCCGCTGAATCCGGTTTTAAAGTTTCCAACCGGGAAAGATAATTCTTGGCCTTCACAAAATCTTCTTGATCTATAAAAAAGTTGGTTAAAGCTGAATAATAACTGGCGGCGTTGGAAACGTCGGTTTCAATCGCCATAAGCATTGTCGGCTCAAACATGTCCTGCTTTTCTTTCAGATTAAACAGGTACAAATCCATAAGCCCTTGATAGGCCGGGGTATAATCGGGGCGCAAATCAAGCGCCATTAGATAGTAATTTTCGGCCTTTAGAAAATCCTTTAGAAAATACTGGTAGTTGGTAGCGATATTGTGAGCGGCGGCAAAGTTTAGCGGTTGCAATTCCAAAACCTTTTCCCAAGCCCTAATCGCTCCTTCGTGATCGTTTAAAAATTCTTTTATGTTTCCAAATAACATCCACTGACTGGAATCTTCTGGGGTTTCAATAACAACATCTTTTTGCGCGTACAAACTATCAATTTTTGCCTGATAAGCCTCTTCCGGTAATCCTTCGGCAGGCGAAAACTTCGATTCGTCAATTTGTAAGATTTTTTTAACATCTCTCTCTTCAGAAGTTGGAAAAACTTTAATAAATCCCTGGCTTTGGAAATACCATAGAATAACTAAAATAATTATAACTATTCCAACTGCAATGCCTATTTTTTTGGATGTGAACATATTGTTTTCTAAACTCTTAATTTCCAATGTTCATTTTTCACTTCTCGACTCCTCCGCCTGCCTAGACGAACTGGTTCGCTCGAAGAATAAATTATTGTTCGGGCCTGCCGGCAGGCGAAGTCGAGAGCTCAACGAAAACCGTGAACTGAAAACTTATTAAACGCCTAATTATTGTATCCAAAAATAGGGTAAAAAGCAACCCAGCCCTTTCCAAAGAAAGAGCTGGGTGCTTTTTCTAGCTTTAGATCAGCTAGATTAGATTACGTAAATCGTGACTATACAATTAGTCGCTAATTGTAATCGCGGTTGAAGTGGCAGCTCCACCCAAGCCAGCGACCAAGTAACCGTTGTACCACTGCTTGCTCGTTAGAGAAGCGGCGGCTTGACTCTCGTCAAGATTTAGGTCAGACCACACAAAGTTACCTTGGTTGTTGACTGTGTAAACAGCCGCTGGATCACCACCGGTATCGTTGGTTGTGGTCGCGGTGTCACCAAGCAAGCTGGTAGACACTGCGTCAGAGCTGGTTGTAAAGCCAGTCACAGTCATCATCAAATCGACTACAGCGGTGGAACCAGAACCTACTGGTAACCATCGTTTGCCGTGAGATTGACTGGATGAGATCGCCAAGTTCCAGGTTTCTGTGCCGTCAACCAGGTAATCACCGTCAGCGTCCAAGTCAGACAACTGGCTGCCTGTGGTAATGCTTCCGCAACTGCCGGTACAAGACTGCAGTTTGGTGTAAGCATTAGTCAAGACTAGTCCAGATGTTGAGGCTGTGGCGTAAGCTAGACGGTAGACACCGATCTGGCCACCAACCGCGGAAATCTTCGTGCGGTGCAAGGTAGCAGACGGGGTCAAGCTGGTTCCCGGGTTCTCGACAACGACTGAAGGTACAGCCTTGTGCAAGATAATCGCGGAACCAGTGGAGTCGGTGTAGGTAATGGTTGCGGCTGTGTTCGAGCCGGAGCCAGTGGCAGTCCAACCAGTGGTTGTATTGCCATAGGCGCCCAAACCTACTTTGATGTCGGCATTGGCAGTACCAGGTTGGTTTGTGCCAATATCAACAATGTCTCCAATTACGCTTAACTTGATAGATGTAGCATCTCCGCCTTCAGGAACAGACAATGCTCCCTTAGTTAGGTTTATTGTTGTGATGGCGGCGCTTAGGTTGTAACCGGAAGCGTTACCAATAACTACACCGTCAACTTTCAAGAACATTTTTTCAACTTGATCATATGCTCCTGCGGCAGTGCCGGTTAAAGCACCATCGACAACGTTAACGGTTAGTTTGGTAATATCTACATTTTCGTTATCAGCTTTCAATTTAACTTCAGACAAGACAACACCGCTGGTGCCGTGGACCACTAACCGTGACGCGGGGTTGTCACCGTGCACGTTAACGGTCAAGGTTCCGGCAGCGGCAATGGTCAGAAGAGCGCCGTCGGAAGCAGTCAAAGTGACTGTAGCGCGGTTTCCGGTATCAACTCCGTAAGCAACGACAGAAGCGTTAGTCGCGGAAGTTGTGTCGGTTAGACCAAAGGCCGATACTTCGCCCGCGTTGGAGTTAGAGCCAATGTCAGTGTACAAATTCAAAGATACCGAGGTCCCTTTGGTAACAACCAAAGGAGAACTCAAGGCAAATGAAGAAGTGGCGGCAGCGCCAGAAGTTGGCGCGGCGTTAATTGGATCTAGCGCAACGCCATCGGCTTTCAAGGTAAGATTGTTCAACTTACCGGTTGAAGAAGCGCGAATGGCGATAGTGGTGATTCGAATGTCTTCACCAGAATCAGTGGCATCCAAAGTCCAAGCGCCGGACAACACGCCGGTGTCATTGGTGACAACGGTCTTGTTGGTTGGCACGGAATCTTTGGTTACTGTCAAGATCGCGGCTTTTACCGTCTGAGTTGAAGCGGAAATGCTTGAGCTCGGGGTTGGAGTAATTGTTTGACCAGTTACTTCACCTTTGGCGGTAATGGCTGAACTTGGAGTAAAGCTTACTGTAATGGTGTCGTTGGTTGCCCAACCACCGCTTGTCGGAACAGTACCGATAACTTGGTAGTGGGAGACTCCTACCGGAACGGTAAAGGAATCGGTTAACGCAACGGTCAAAGCAAGAGCGACATCTACCGGACCGGCAACAGTGGCGCCGTTAGCATCTACCAATCTGACTGATTCTAACCTCTGTCCATTTGTAGTGGAAGAAGCTGTGGTCAAAGTCAAAGCGGTGATTTCAACCGGCTCACCTTTTGCTTCGAATTCGAATGCGCCCAAGACTTGGTTATCACCAACGGTGATATTTTCAGCACCAACGGTGCTGGACCTCCCTACGCGCAAACTTCCGGTAGAAATTGTGAATTGGTTGTCAGACAATACTGGGTTGGAGTTTACGGCCGCGCTTTCCCCGGTATAAGTTGGGGTAATGTTGGCGCCATAGGTTTGACCAGTGACCAAAAGATCAGTGGTTCTCCAGATACCCAAGTCAATGGTTCGAGCGGAACCGTCAACAACATCGGATTTTACCAAATATTGGCTGGTCTGACCTTTCTTGATCAACTCGGCTGGGAAAGCAAAGCTAACAAAACTATTGTTAACAGTCCCATCAGCCAAGAAGGTACCATCTCGGTACAACTTAAGGTTTGCAAGATCAGAAGACAAAGACGCGCTACCCTGTTGGTAAACCTTCACTTGAGAGAAGGTTACGTCTTCCGCGGATCCTGCAGCTACCTGGAATGAGAAGAAGGTATAAGCGGTCTTTCCTACTTCAATAGAGGTAGAAGTGGCATTGGTATAAGAACCGCGAGATACGGTTGCTGTACCAATTACGATAGAAGTGTTGATAGTCATTTTATTACCAACAACCGGGAAACTGCCGTTTACCGAACCGCCTTTTAGAGTGATTGAGTTTAGGGCTAACGTTGGCTCTTCACCGGCACCAGGAGATGTCGCCATATTTCCCGCTAACATAACCGATTTGGTTGTGCCGTTTGGAATGGTCAAGTCATCTGTGAAGTTGGCTGTGTGTGAAGAGTTGAGTGTCTTTCCAGAGTCATTGATAGCCGCGTTGGTTGAGAGATCGATAATATCGAGACTGGAGAAAGAAGAGTCCTGGGAAATCCCGGCTCTCTCTACTACCCAGTTGTCGATAACAACATCACCACCAGTGGCGGTAAGGTTGACTTTAGTAAACGGAACCCGAGCCGCAGACTTTATAGCAATGCCTGAAGCCGGGGTGTCGGAAGCAAGTGACACGGTCAAAGTACCGGTAGAAGATACTGGTGGAGTACCAGGATCACCCGCGACACATAGATTGTCACCAGCAGTGTAACCAGAGGTAGTACCGTCAACGACGGCGACCCACTGATAACCTGAATCCAAGAAACAACTGGCTGAAGGAAAACCTTGCTTCATTGTTTCGGATGTAATTGCCCAGACTGTGCCGTTGTCGTTCACGACAGAGCCTACGCGATAACCCAAATTCGCGCCAGCAGCAAGTGCCATATCGGCCGCGTTTGCTGGAACGACTTTCGCAAAATCAAAACCCCAGGAGTTGAAAACTGCCATAGTGGCAATTCCGGACTTCCCTGTGATTGTAACTTTGTAAATAGTTCCATTGTCATTTACCAAAGATCCGGCCGGGTGAGCAGCGGTAGCACTGTCGATGTTTTCTCCCTGGGGTACCCCCGAAAGATCACCGGTCAATGCCATGTCAAAGCTGTAACCCAAACCGAAAAATACAGAAGGGGTGGTGAATCCGCGTTTTTGACCTTCGGAAACCATAAAAATGGTTCCGTTGTCATTTACCAAACTTCCATCAGCAAACATAACGTTTGCTCCTTGCGGAAGCGCAAGGTCGGCGGAATTGGCTGGAACTACTTGGTTCCAGTCATATCCGTGAGAGAAAAAAGTGTTGGCAGTTGGGTATCCTAGTCGCTGTCCGTCCATGATTTTAAAAACCGTGGAACCGGAAAGAACCAAAGTACCGTTTGGATGTGCGTCTACGGCTTGCGCAGGCACAACCAACAAAACGCCGAATGTCCACACCACTACAGAAATCGCTAACCCAAATGCAAGAACCTTGTGCAAGGTGCTTGCAGTGTAAGGTGTATTCATTGTTCTTTTAATATTCCTTTCTTTGATTCCCTATCTTCGCTTTTGGTAAAACGATTCATTGTTCAATTGATACAATTAATCCGTTTAACCATCAACTATTTTAAAGAATCGAAGTTTTATTTAATTGATTTTCTTTAATCTAGTTTTTCCACATTTTGAAAGCTTTCTTTAAACATGTCGACCGATTATTAATCCCGACTTAAATCGGGAGAGATATTTAAGTGCTTCCAAAAATAATTACTTATTGAGGAAAGCACTAGTTAAAGACGAAATAATGGGCGTTTCTTGCAATGCTGGAACAACAGTTAAAAATAACAAGGTTCTTAAACATTTACAGATCAGGAACCTTAGAATTACGAACCTCCAATTTCATGTCGTTGCGAGGATCCTTGGCGAAAATCCTGGGAAGATGTCGTTAATATTCTTCGAGCGAGGCGCTAGCCGAGTCGAGAAAATCCGAACAATATAATTCTCGACTTCCTCCCTAGGCGGACAAGTCGCTCGAACAATAATATTCAGATTACCACGCGCTTTGCCACAGGCTCCTAGCAATGACACTAACGGTTTGAGAAAAAAATTCCGTAATTCATAGTAGAACGGTATTTTGTATAAATGAACAGACGGAGGAGAATTCAGGCCGTTACATTGAGTTTTTTGGAGTTATCCACAGACTTATAAATAGTTTTCTGTAATATCTGTGAATATCTGTTAAAAAAGCCAAAATATGAATTTTTTGGCTCTTATATATGAATAATTATAAAATTTTGGTTAATTTTGGTCAATCGAGTTATCCAGATAGATATACATATAATTTTTGGCTTAAATTACGTAAAAAAAACGATATTTTGTGTGATCTTTATATATATTGATCTGCATTTTGTTTTTATGTCGTAAACTAACGAAAAATATCTTAATATGTATATTATACCAGATATTTAACAATTTTGCAACCAAATAACCAAAAATTCTACCTTTTACCTCAAAATAACCTCTATCTTCCTTCTTAAATTATCAGAAATTCCTGTACTTTGTATTGTTGGAGATTCAGAGGGGATACCTGTTATCCCGCCTCCTGGAGATCCGGTTACAGAACCATTAACTGTCTTTGGCCCCCCGGTCTCAAGGGGGTCTGGATCTAAAAATATCGCGTAACTTTTACCAGGATCCAACCCACCTAAAACACGAGTGGTCCCATCTACTGCCACCAAAACTCCATCTATCGCCGGCGGGTCATCTGGCGCGTTTATATCGTACGCGGAAACTGAAAAATTCACCGTCGTGCCAGAAGTTGCCGTGACGCTTATGGAGTTATATCCCGCGGCGGAATTTGTCTCATCGAAAGGATCATATAGAAGGATCGCTTTAACCTCATCAGTGAAAGTATTAAAATATAAAGGATCATCATACAAATCATTACAGACATTATAAGTTGCTCCCGAAGGAAGCTCCCCAAAATCCGTGAAAGGACAAATCTGTTCATTCTGACTAAGACCGCGAATCCGATAAAACAATGTTATTTCAGCGCCAGCCTCCGCTGAACTATAAGCCGGCTCGGACAGCGCTAACTGTCTGGACAATCTAAGCTCTCTTAACACTAAAGATCCTAGACTAAAACTGATCAAAGAAATTGCGGACAAGACGATAATCGCAATCAATAAAGTAATCCCCTGATCATATGATCTGGTGATTTTTTTTATTTTTCTAAATTGTAAATAATCAAATCTCATGATCTAAAAACAAAACTTAATTTGAATATTGTCGCGATGAAACTGTCCCTTGTAATTTAATAGTTGTCTGATCAGTTGGACGAACATTTGTATTGGATGTTAAAGTCATTACAAAAGTCACCCTCGGTTGATCGTTTGGACAAGGGTCTGGACAAAACGGCAGACTAAGCGGATAAATATAAAAATCCACGTCTGAAACTATAATATCTGAATTTGATAATTCCGAACTGCCGACCCCCACCTTACTAAGCTGTAAAACCCCGTCGGAAAGACTAATCGTTATCATCTCCCCTGCTGAATTAATCAAATGTAATTCGTCTTCCGGTTGGGATATTCCGTACGCCACGTAAGATCCATAATCAATACTGCCGTTTCTCACCTCCCTGGTTAAATATTCTGTAATAAATCTCGCGTTTTGTTCAACTACTCGAATAGCCCGACTCTTCTCGTTAATTCTTAGAACCGCCAAAAAAGAACCGATAATCGCGGTCATTGCCAAACTAAAAATCGCCACGGAAACTAATGATTCAACCAGGGTAAACCCTCTTTGTTTTCGTGAGGTTTCGCCAAATTTATTTGGCGTGAGGGTAAACCTTTTATTAATTTTTTTGCGCCAATTTTTCATATTTTTTATCTATATGCCTGCCAAATTTTTTGAGTAAAGCTAACTTTAATAATTTCTCCAGTTGGTCAAGTACTCTTCAATAACAACCTTACAGCGAGTTTCTGGCGGGCTATCGGTTGCGGCACAATTCTTCCCTTTCCACCACACCGTAGACTTAACCAGCAACCGAGTGGCAGACTCTCTGGTGATTACTACCAGTCGGGAATATTTCCAATTTCCATTATCAACATGATTATAAGAACCGTCAGACTGCAAATACAGTCGAACATTCTGTCCGCCGGTTGATGTTAGAATTTGCCAAGAATTTCCATATGTAGAAAACTGCAATATGTATTTTTTTCCGCTAGGATTACCTGAAATATTATAAACTTGGCTATCCCAATCCGCGTAACACTCCTGTCCTACCCCTATATCTGATGAACAGTCGCTTAGGCCGTCTGCGTCCTCCGCCTCCAACCAATTGGTGTCACGCATATTTCTTACAACCTCAACCCCCTCCCTGGCCAGATTTGTAGCCACAATTTGATTCACTGTCACATCCGATGCCCCTAAAGCAAATATTGCCAATGATAAACCGCCAATAATCCCGGTGGTAAGCAAAAAAATCGCGACTAAGGTTTCAATCAAAGTCTGTCCGTTTTCTTTTCCAAATAATTCTATTATATTTTTTTGTTTTCTATTCATTATCGTTGAGATTTTCCAAAGGTCTATGACTGAAACACTAGAATATAAAAGCAATTAATCTTTTTTATACTTTTATGATTTAGTAAATTCAAATCTCTACCTCACCTCAATTTTTCCCGTTATTCCATCAACTTCCACTTGTTTTGTAATTATATTGCCACTTCCCGCATCCAATCGCAAATCAAAAAGGACGCCAACATTTTCTGCCTGATTATAGCTTGTACCAACGCCGGTAATCTTTATCCTCCCGAAAGGAGGAAAAAATCTTACTTCTATTTTGCTAGCTGAAACTCCTTCAACCGTAAGATTGGTGGCTGTTACACCAGAGGCAAAAGTTACTGTTTCAAGGTTGGTTCTATTTGGGGTTGGGCTGTTGTTGTCTTCAACAAAAGTAGTGTAAGACTGCCCGTTATTACTTATTTCAAATCCAAAATCCTGGGCCACCTCGGTGGCGCTATACTCCAATCCAAACAATATATTACCCTGCATCTGTCTAAGGGCGCTCTGAACACTATCAGCGGCAACATTTAATCGTTGGATCCTTTCTCCTCGATTAAAATTAACAATAACCGCCGCGCTTAAAAGCACAAGTATGGTTACAACCACCGTTAGCTCAACTAAAGAATACCCACCCTGCCTCTTTTGTTTACTATTTGTTTTATATTTCATTGATTATTGTTCTATCCCTTGAATTACAAAACTCCGATTTCATGTCATTACAAGGATCCTTGGGTGTTGTTAATATCCTTCGAGCGAGGCGCTAGCCGATTCGAGAAGTCGCAGATTTCGAGCCGAGTCGAGAAAATCCCACAACGCAGTCCTCGACTTCCTCCCTAGGCGGACAAGCCTCTCGAACAATAATATTTATCTTGCCCCCCAATCCAGTCCGGGGTGCAATGACACTAGGGGGTTTTCAAAAAGTTTCGTAATTCATATTCTATCAACAGTTTAGCTTAAAAATAAGCTAAATACCAATTTAAAATTTGTTCACCCCATAAAAACACCGCGACCGTTGAAGCGGTTAGAAAAGTGCCAAAAGGTAAAACACCTTTCATCGTTTTTTTCTTAAATAACACCAATACAACCGCCACTACCGCTCCTCCGACATAAGCCATCCCCAACATTAAAACCGATAAAGAAAAACCAAGCATTAATCCCAAAAAAACTCCCAACTTTACATCTCCAAAACCAATCCACCGTCCTTGGGACACTAAAAATAAAATCCCAAAAAAACCAACCAAAACCAGCATACCGTACAAACCGCTTTTCAAAGATATTTCAGGAATAGTCAATCGATAAACCATGGCAAGGATTGTGCCCAAAATTATCGCGATATCAGGGATTAAGTAATATCGAAAGTCAAAAACAAAAATAATAATTAAGACCGAAACAAAAATCAAACCAAACCCTAATCCCAATAAATTTGAGGCTGATAAATCCAGGCTACCACCTAAAAATAAAATTTGACGCGCTAAAATAGTGAATATTGTCGCGGTTCCCAACTCAACTAAAGGATATTGCCAGGAAATTTTCTTTTTACAATAACGGCAACGACCACCTAACCAAAGAAAACTAAAAAGCGGCAGCAAATCCTTTGGAAACAAGCGATGAGAGCAACGCGGACAAGCGGAAAAACCCATCAGGGTCTTGTTTTTATACAGTCGATAAATTACGGCATTTAAAAAACTGCCGACGATTAACCCAAAAATAAAAATGAGAATCGAAACCAAAAATTCCATAAACCCGTAAGTCCTATTTTAAAAAACAATAAGTAGCATATCCGAAGTTTACGCTATAGCGCAAGCTTTACTGCTACTCATTAATTTCAAACTTTTTTAGTTCAGTTTATAAATCCGGCAATGGGGGTGTAACAGTACCATCTTGATTCATTGTGTATAACACTCCGGTTTTTTCAAGTGTAAAGCTTACGGTATAGTTGGGACGCAAATCAGTTTGCCCTGAACAACCGGTCATATTTGCCCCGGTTACTGAATAAACATAGTTGTAGGTAGGAGCCAATGGATCGACGGGAACTCGCAATACTTGTTCCGCGCCGCAACTTATAGTGGAAGCGGCCACAAATTGAGAGGCGGGAGGATACGCGTCCGCGAAACTAAAGTAAACATCCATTCCCAGTCGAATCTGGTTAATATCGGAAACTCTTTTTGTATCACGGGCTTTAACCCTGGCATTGCTCAAACTGGTGGTAATAATCGAAGCCAAAAGACCAATTATGGCAATAACCACTAAAAGTTCGATCAAGGTAAATCCAACAATGGTTTTTTTCTTATTCCCAATTCCCGATTCGTTCTTCATATTTCTATTGTTAATTTAAGCCCACAAGACTTCCCCCATAAGCAACTCTACTTAGGGGGAAGAGCTTTCAGACTTAAATGTTTTTTACTACATACCGCCTTGTGTAGCAGTATGCACACCCGCTGTTAACCCGCCGGTTGCCGCGCCCAAACAAAAACTTATGCCATAAGTGCTGGCTGTTCCGGTGTACATATAAGTATTATTACCAGCCGGACTAGCCGTACATGTACCATCGTTAGGGTTAGGAGCAATCGGGGTACGAGACAAGATAATGCCGCCGGATGGAGATGCTTCAAAGTTGTTGCATCCATCGTCCAGCCCTTCGTTACCATCCAATGCTATGGCGGTTGCCGCGATTGGGTAACTACTGCAATCGTTAAAGTAAAGCTCCAACGCGGTTTGCAGTTGTCGGACATCTGCCACTCGTTTTGCGTCTCTGGATTTTGCTCGAGCGGAATTTAAAGACACTAAAACCACAGAAGCCAAAATACCGATGATGGCAATTACCACCAACAATTCGATAAGTGTAAACCCTTTTGATTTACTCCTTAATTTTGATATAGTTTTCACTCTTTAAACTCACCCCCTCTCGGTTTAGTGAATTTTATAGTTCTAAAACTCCAAAAAATAAAATCAGTATGTGTCAAAATCTTTTGTTGTGTCTTTTAGTTTCTAAAAACGAGACGGGGATATCTTCCGCCTAAAACGTACTAGCTAAATTATATATCGGAAGTAAAATTCCTGCAACCATTATACCCACAGCCAAGCCCAAAATAACCATAATGACAGGCTCTATCAGGGTAGTCATTGTCGATATGGTATTTTCCAGCTGTTTATCGTAAAATTCGGACAATTTCCTCAAAATTCCCGGTAAATCGCCGGTTTCTTCACCAACCGCGACCATTTGCGCCACCAACGGCGGGATTTCAGATGAATTTTCAAAGATTTTGTTTAACTGCTTTCCGGTCTGAACTTCTTTTGACGCATCCAAAAATAAATCTCTATAAACCCAATTACCCGTGATTCCAGCCACCAACTGCAAAGATTTTACGATATTTATTCCCCCGTCCAAAAGATTCGCGATATGATGAGAAAAACGATAAATATAAATCGTTTGCAAAAATTTACCTACAATCGGAAGTTTAATGATAATCCGATCTACCACGTAACGTCCTTTTTCAGTATGAACCATATATCGAAAACCAAAAATAGCGGTTACCATAAGAATTAACACTACCCACCAATATCCGGTAACAAAATTGGTTGCCCCTATAATTATCTTGGTCGCGAAAGGCAACTCTGCTCCCGCTTCCAACAGCACCCCGGTCATTTGAGGCAAAACGAAGAAAAACATTAGTCCGCCAACCGCAAATAATAATAAAATAATAAAAGCCGGATAGGCCAAGGCCCCGCGAATTTTCGATTTTAAATCATAATCCTTCTCTATTTGATCAGCTAAATAAATCAAAGTTTTATCCAAAGATCCGGAGGCCTCTCCGGCGCGAACTAAACTTGTATACAATTCCGGAAAAATATCCGGGTTGATCGCAAACGCGTCCGATAAACTTTTTCCACCCTCGACTTCAAGGGATGTTTTTTCAATTATAATTTTAAATTTTGGCGAATTAACTTGTTTAACTAAAATCTGCAATGCTTTTACTATTCGAACTTGCGCGCCTACCAATGTCGAAAGTTGCCTGAAAAACATCACCATTTCTTTGGCTGAAACCGAAGAAAACTTTTTTAAAAGTTCGTCCAAACTGTCGATCCCGCCCGAAGATATTTCAAATTTAAGAGGCGACAAACCATGCTCTTCCAAAATTTCCGCGGCCTGAACCTCGGAGTCCGCCTCAACTCTTCCTGCGACGATCGAGCCTTTCGCATCTTTACTTTTATATCGATATAAAACCATGACTTGTTTTTTTCAATCTTTAACGACTAACTAGCGAACTAAAAATTTCATTATCCAATGAATACGCTTGCGCGTCATCAAAGGTCACCAAGCCTTTTTTAACTAACTCGGACAAATAACGATCCAAAGAAACCATCCCTTTTGCTCCGGAGCTATGAATAATATTGTAAATTTCATAAGCCCGATTGTCCCGAATAACATTTCTAACAGCCGAATCCGCGAACAGAAGCTCGGTTGCCGGGATCAACCCCCCGCCAATTTTTGGCAACAACCGAATTGAAACTATTCCAAGCAGGATACTCGACAATTGATTGCGAATCTGTTGTTGTTGATGTGGAGGAAAAACATCCACTAAACGATCAATCGATTGTGCCGCGTCATTGGTGTGGAGGGTGGCAAAAACCAAGTGGCCGGTCTCGGCAACAGTCACCGTTGCCGCGATTGATTCAAAATCGCGCATCTCTCCAACCATAACGACGTTAGGATCTTCCCTTAAAACCGACCGTAACCCTGATTGAAAAGAAACGGTATCTTCAAGCACTTCTCGTTGACTGATAATGCTTTTGTCCGGCACAAACACATACTCAATCGGGTCTTCGAATGTTACGATATGCTCTGCTCGCTCATGGTTTATCTTGTCTATTATGGAGGCTATCGCGGTCGATTTACCGTGTCCGGTCGGACCGGAAACAATGACTAATCCTTGTTTAACTTTGGTAAATTTTTCCAAAGCTTTTGGTAAATTTAACTCCTGAAGACTTTTGATTTTATTTGGAATCATCCTGATAGAAACCGCCAAAGTACTTTTCTGATAATAAGCATTCACCCGCAACCGGTGATTTTCTTTAAAAGGATACGAAAAATCTGTTTGTCTTATTTTTTCCAGCATATCTTTTTTTTGTTTCGGCACCAAAACACTACACAGACTTTCAATATTTTCCGGGGTCAAAACGTCATGATCTTTCAACTCAAGTAACACCGAGTGCACTCTATAGATTGGCGGTTTTCCGGCGAGTAAATGCAAATCCGACGCGTCTTTTTCCAACATGTTACTCAAAAGCTTATTGAGAGCTAATTCACTATTTTTGTACATACCGAGGGAATGAAACTTCAAATCGTTATAAAACCAACGGTTTCGTAACTTTCAAAGTATTAATTATTGCTATCAAATGACAATAGGATATCTTAATTTAACCCCTAACAATGCCCGACTATGAATTACGAAACTCTCAAGCCGCTAGTGTCATTGCGACCCCGGACTGGATTGGGGGGCAAGATGAATATTATCGTTCGAGCGACTTGTCCGCCTAAGGAGGAAGTCAAAAACTGCATTCTGCCGGGCATATTTTATTTTTAAACAAATCCAGTAATTACTAATGCTATGTCACGATCACTGCTTTGAAATTTATTTAAATAACTATTCACTCCGCAATTGAGACAATTTTCCACGGAAAATCGGTCCTGCCTTTTGGATAAAACGACAATTGGTAAAGAGGACAATTCGTGCCGCAACCGAATAGTTTTTACCAAATCTATTCCATCCATATCCGGGAGATCAAGTTCTGTCACAATTACAGAAATAGGAAATTTTACAAACACATCCAAAGCGCGCTTCCCCAAAGAACAATGAGTGACCTCAATTCCGGGTGGGCTTATCTTTTCAATAAATATTTCCTTCCAAATTGTATCGGGATCAACAAGTAGAATCATGGCTGGCTACAAAATTACGAATCTATACGAAAATACAAAAAGTTGTGGCCACGAAAATTCGTACTTTCGTAACTTTTCGTAAGTTCGTAGCCACTAGACCTTGGTTACTCTCAAAACCTCTTCTAAACTAGTCACGCCAAGTAAAACCTTAATATACCCATCCTGCTTCATCGTAACCATCCCCTCTTTCAAAGCTTGATCCAAAATTTTACTTACCGGTTCTTTGTCCGCAACCAAAGCTTGAATCGATTTAGACATTGACAGTGCCTCAAAAATTCCAATTCTTCCTTTATAACCACTGCTACCACAAGCATTGCATCCCTCTCCGCGCCATAGACTAATATTGTTTAAATCCACATCCTTCATTTCATCTTTCGGTACATTTTTAAGCTCCTCCAGAATATCTTTTTTAATATCTTCTAAAACCGGAACCTTTTTTTTGCACTCCGGGCACAATTTTCTAACCAAACGTTGCGCGAGAACCAAATTTAGAGAAGCCACCAACAAAAAATTATCAACTCCCATATCTACCAATCGAGGAACGGCCCCGACCGCGTCGTTGGTGTGTAAAGTGGAAAATACCAAATGTCCGGTCAGCGCGGCGTGAACTGCCAATTCCGCGGTTTCAGAGTCTCGAATCTCTCCAACCATTACCACGTTCGGGTCTTGACGCAAAATGGAACGCAACCCCGAAGCGAAAGTCAAACCAATTTCCGGTTTTACTTGCGCTTGGTTTACACCTTCTAGAAAATATTCTACCGGGTCTTCCAAGGTCACAATATTAATCCCAACTTTGTTTAACTTGCTCAAAACCGAAGACAAAGTGGTAGATTTTCCACTCCCGGTTGGCCCGGTTACCAAAACCATACCATGAGGTTTTTTCAAATTTTCTTCTACCTTTGCTTTTTGTCTGTTCCAAATACCCAAATCATCCAATGTCGGCACGCCGGCGGTTTTATCCAAAATACGCAATACGATTTTTTCACCATTTACCGTCGGCAAAGTAGAAACGCGAAAATCAACCGAAATTTTACCAAATTGCATGTGGAAACGACCATCTTGCGGTAATCTGGTTTCATCGATTTTTAAATTTGAAAGAATTTTAATTCTGGATATAATCGCCGGATGAACTGATTTAGGAATAATTAAAGAGCTTTGCAAAACACCGTCAACCCTGTAGCGCACTCTCAAATCGTGCTCGCTTGGTTCTATATGGATATCGGATGCCCTGGCCTCAATCGCGTGCTTAATCATCACGTCAACTATTTTTGATATTGGGGCTTCGGTGATTAACTGCGCGGCCTTGTCAGTTTTTATCCTTTGTTCCTGCTGACGCGCTGAAATTTCTTTTTCTTTTTTTGCAATATCTTCCAGCGCGGTTCGAACTTCTAAGCTAATATCTTTGTTTTGGGAAATCGAATTTTTAAAACTCGTAATGGATGATAAATAAATTTCAACTATAAAATGTTTTTTTTGAGCAAGAAATTCCAAAGCTTCTAAAGAGGTTAAATCCGCGGGATCGGTGATGGCTACTTTTAAAACCTTCCCGTCAAAACCAAAAGGCACAAACTTGTACATCGCAATCGCGCTCTGCGGGATAGTAGCTACCATCTCCTTGGTGATTTTGAAATTTTTTAAATCTATATACGGAAGCCTATAGTATTCCGCTCGCAACTGGGTCAACTCTTCTTCGTTAATTATTTTATTTTGCAGAAGCGACTCAATAAAATACTGTCCCGAGCCGCGAGATTTTATGGATAGTTGGGAAAGTTTTTTATTATCAATCTTTCCTGAATGCAATAAAAATTCCTCAAAACCAAACATGGCGTTAGAAGAATTTATTACCTGCTGCTTTACTGGATCCATCATAAATAAATTTACATTAGAACTTACTCATTCACTATGAATTACGAAACTCTCTGAAAACCCCCTTAGTGTCATTGCGACCACGGACTGGATTTGGGGGACAATCTGAATATTATTATTCGAGCGACTTGTCCGCCCAAGGAGGAAATCAAAAACTGCGTTGTGGGATCTTCTCGACTCGGCTCGAAATCTGCGACTTCTCGACTCGGCTAACGCCTCGCTCGAAGGATATTAACGATGCCAAGGATCCTCGCAATGAGATTAAATTGGAGTTTCGTAATTCATAAAATCCGCCTCTGACGAACCTTACGCCATTTAATTTCGTGTCAAACTTGGTCAAATAAAAAAGCTCTATAAAAATACTATTCCGAAATTTCTTCTGATGCTATCACTCCCTCTTCAACTAGCCCTGTCTCAAAAGAAAATGGATTTTCCACACCTAATTCTTCCGGGTCGACAGTCAGTTCTAAAGAAGGAATAAGCTCTAAATATCGCGAATCAGAAAATATACTAGTGTCAATTTCTTCACCAAAAGGCAACACTCCTTTTTGTCCGGAATACATGCCACCTATAACAGCCTGTTCAGAAAGTCTCGCTATCACTTCCGCGCTTGGTGGGGGGGAGCTATTTCTACCACTCAATAAAATCCATCCATTCGCAATGGCAATAACCACGATTAAACCAATATAAAAGGTTTTTTTTGTTTTACTTTGAATTTGCGTCATATGACTCTATTGTTTCTGATAATATGTTTCAATTACCATATCGAACATCGGAATTTCTTCTCCATCTCCAATTTCGATATTTAAAATCTTCACCTCAAGTAATCTTAAATTTTTCTCTATTGACTCTAAAAAATTAACGAATTGATCCGCTGTCCCAACCACTGCCAAATCTATCTTCAAAGTAACCAACTTGGGTTTAACGAATGCCCCACTGGGATCTTCCTGTATAATTTCGTCCTGACTGCTTTTCGGTTGAGCTCCTCCGGTGGGATCTACCACTTCGGTTACGCTCAATTTGCTAATCGACATGGTATTTAAAAACACCAATTCTTCCAGATCAGCGATTAAATCAGGGACCGATGGGGTTGTTGGCAGGGCTTCTTTCAAATCTGCCAATCTTGCTTCTTCGCCTTCATAATTCGACATTAAGAGATCTATTTGATCTAGGGTTACGTTCTTTTCAATCAATTTAATCTGCGTCGCCGTTAAACCGGCTTTGGCATTTTTATAGTCCTTAAATGCCGGCCATAATACAACCCAAGCTATCGCCAGGACCGAGATAAGCATAACTAATGCAATCAGCTGGTTTCGAGTTTGTGACTTTCTTATAGCCATAAATCTTTAAACTAACTTTATGTAGAAGCTGAATTTAATAACAAAGAATTATTCATCTCAACTAAAATTTCAAATTTTACCATACCCGAATCTTCTTCCGGAGTTGAATCCAAAAGTTCCACTCTTAAAAAATTGGGTGAATTTTCTAAGCCCAACATAACCTTGCCCAGTTCGGTAAAATTTATCGCATAACCGCCAACTACAAATTTACCATCATCTGACACCGATTGCATAGTGGTAAAACGAACAGTTTTCAAAGTCACTTTAGAAAGTTCGTCCCAAGCCTTGGTCCATCGCATATGTTTATCTAAAAGTGTGGTAAAATTATCCAAAGTAAACTGCGCGCCAATCGCGACATTTATCTCTTCCATTCTGTCGTTTATTCGCGACTCCATTTCAGAAGCTTCTATTTTTAAACTTTCTTGAGTCCTGTTGACAACTGAACTTAAAAAATAAAAAGTCCCAAACACCGCCGCTTCCAACACCAAAATCACCACGACTATCCATATAAAGACCGCTTTGGTGTCTGCGTTTGAAGATTCAGACTGTTTGGATAAACGAGCCCCACCCAATAAATTTGTAGCTGATCCCATACAATTTTAGTGTTCCGTCCTTAAAGCCAACCCAACCCCAACTGTTAATTGTGAAGATAAGGCAGAAAGTTTAGCCTCGACTTTTGGGTCATATATTATTTTTGCCAAAGGGTTCCCTCGGGTCACTTTTGGTCCCAATAGAATAAATTCTTGATCTATATTTTCCAGCTCCGACCCCCCACCGGTTAAAATTATTTCTGAAACTTTTTTTCCTTGGCTGGTCATAATTTTCATCAACTGCTCACACTCGGACTTGATTATTTCTATTACTGTTCCCGCGACCTGTAGTGTTGGAGTGACGGTTTGTTTTTGAAAAGAAGATCTTTTTATTTCTTCAGCGCGATCAAAACTAACTCCAAAAGCCGAAGCGATGCTGTCTGTTATAGAATCACCGCCAACTGTCAAATGCCTTGACCCGTACAAATATCCTCGGTCAACCAAAGTTAAATTTGTTGTTTTAGCGCCAATATCGACTATTAAAACCCCGTTTGGAGTTTGAGGGCCAACCAGCGCCCGAATTTGAGATAAAGTTTCTACCTCCAGCGCCACAGGCTCTAACCCGGCCGCGTCAATTATATGTAAATAATTATTAACAACGTTTTTGGCAAGTGCTGTCAACAAAACATCTACTCCTTGATCTTGTTTTGGCGCTACAGGCTCTTCACCTTCTATATCTTCTTTATCTTCTTTCTTTTTTAAAATCGGTACCTTCAAAGCCTTTTCTTGCCGTATAATTTGCCAGCTCAAATTTACATCTTGTAAAGGCAATGGAATATATTTTTGCGCCTTATATTCGATAGAGCTCTGTATGTCCTTTTCCGGAATCGAAGGTAAATTCAAAATTGAAACAAATACCATATTAGCAGGCATGGAAACAACGACTTTTTTGGTCGTAAAATTCGATCGTTTGTACAAATCACTCAAAACTTCCGCGGTTTGATCTAATATGTTAAATTTTCCCTCGCCTCCAGCCGGATATACCACATGAACCATCCCATAACTTTCAAGTATGGCTGTTCCTTTTTCTTGTTTTATCTGAACCGCCTTTATATAAGAGGTCCCTATGTCAATCCCCAGTACACTTTTACTCCTTGAAAAAAGCATAAATTTTTATTTATCTTTCAGTCTTCTTTTTAATTTAATGTTTTTGTGTCAGATACTTCAAGAAAATTGGACAATAAATTGCCTTTCATTAAAAAAATTATAACACGTGGATAACATTTTTGTCAAAATTATTTCTTCCGTAGCTACACTGATAGTACACAACTAATCGCCAGCCGTTTGCCCTGGTTTTACCTGGCTAAAAGCCTTTGGAACAAGGCAAGGAAGCGGCCTAAAATAATGGTAAAGTCTTCACACCTAACCATCAACCTTAAAGACATCGCTTCCTTAGTATGGTCAATATACAACAGAGTTATCAAGAGCTCAAAATCCGCTTTGGGCCCAAGACAGCCAGGGAATTGCTGCAGGATTGCCTAAAGCAAAACGACAATAATATATCAAAGGCTGCCAGAAAGCTAAAATGCAACAGAAGGACGGTTATGAAAGCGCTGGTTAAAAAAGAACAAAACAATCTAATGGACGCAAAGCACATACCTAACAGTCAGCCCAGGCAGACTAAACCGGAAATTGAGGCTCTTGTCCTTAAGTGGCGGGAACAGACCAAACGTGGCAAAAAACGACTACGTAAAATCTTTTTAGACGAAGAAAAAATCACTCTGCCGATATCCACCATAGGAAAAATTCTGAAAAGGAACAATGTTAAACTGCGGTACAAGAAACGGAAACACAGAAGCAGTAATCCGCAGGCTTATAATTTTTCCAGCCTCATGCCATTTGAGAAGTTCCAGTATGACACAAAAGATTACCTTGATAAACAGGCCTTAAAGTAGGAAGCTTACAATCATGTCATCACGCGCGGCCTGCCCCATTACCAGTGGACCTTTATTGATGTTAAAAACAGAATCAGATTTCTGGCCTGGTCGTACGAGCTGACCCGAAACTGCGGCATGGCCTTTGAATTGTTGGCTAAGAGCTGGCTTACTGCCCACGGATTAGCATAAGACCAAATCGAGGCGCGAAGCGATGGCGGAGGAGAAGTTGGGGTTTTAAGGAAAAGCTTTTTTGAAAGAAACAACCAGCTCTGGTGGCAACTTTTAGGCATAAAGCGCAAAATTATCAGAAAAGGGCATCCGGAGGACGACAGCTTTGTCGAACGATCGCATTTGACTGACGATGAAAAATTTTATCTGCCTTTTTTAAGCCAAATTAATTCTGAACAGGAATTATTACAGCGTGGTATGTGGTGGCAGGACTATTACAACCGGCTGAGAGGACACCAGAGTCTGAATGACCTATCGCCCTACCAGTACTTATAATCTAAAAATTATATCCTACCCGAATCTTTTTGCCGTTTCCCTTCCGTTATCTTGGACACTATTTGCGTGCAGCCAGAGGTTATTGACTGGTCAAAAGTTGTGTATGATCAGTTTGACCATGACCATTTAGAAGTGGATAACATTGGATAAAATAATAAAAAATAAACCGGTAATCCGATTTATTTTCGTCTATAAAATTCGACTAAACCCGAATCTCGATTGAATAAGAAATCTTCTGTCCAGCGACGATCCCTTTTTTCTTCCGAATTTCTGCTTTTAGCGGTAAAAGATACTTCCCGGATTTTTTATCTGGAAAAATTGAAGTATTCCAGCTGATTTTATCCACCCCCACCTTTACCGGAAGCGATCCCCAACCTCCGGCCATCTCCCCAAACAATTTTTTAATCTCTTGTGACTGCTTTTTGGAAACATTTACAAAATGCCATGCTGTCTTGCCAGGGTAAATCCAAACCTTTCCTCGAATCTGATACAAAGGATTCTTCATAATTTTCTTGGTTTTGAACCCTCCACGCACGCTAATAATTTTTAAAAAATTAGCTAAATTTCGCCGCAATTCCTCCGACAATATAACCAACCACCAGGGCAACTGTCCCAAGTGATAAGATTCGTCCACCAGCTTTAAACCAAGATCCTTTTGTATACTTGGTTGTTGCCACGCCTAGCGCAAACAAACCTGCCAGGGTGACAACGATAGAAACAGGCGTAGCGCGAGGCACTGACAAAATAAAATAAGCAAATAACGGAACCATTCCGCCAACAATATACGACGCATACATAAATATCGCTTTTTTAAGAGGACCGGTTGAAGGATCTTGGGCAATGCTCAACTCGCGGTAGGCCATCTCTTTGAGCATAAGTTTTTTATTTTCTGACGCGACTCGTGACATTTCTTGCACGATTTTATTGGGCCACCCGTCTTTAACAAATAAATTTTTCAGCTCTTCTTTTTCTTCTTTGGGATATTGTTGGATTTCCTCTTTTTCCTCCAAAAGCCTTCTTTGATTGACATCTTGTTCCGAGCGATTCGCCAGATACGAACCAATACCCATAGAAATTGATTCAACCGCGATGATAACCGTTCCCGCCAAAATAACCGTAAAATGATCCTGGCTCCCGATTGCTATACCGGTGATTGCTCCAAGGGTCGAAACCATTCCGTCTTCAACGCCGAAAACAACCTCTCGAATAGTCGAACTGCTGGTTGTGTTATGTTGGTGATTATATTTTATCATCAGCTCTAATTAATCAAGTATAAAGAAAATTCTCAAAAATATTTCAATTGTGTAGTGGAACGGTATTTATCTGGAAAAAATTTTTTACCATCGCTCCCCATTTTTTGAGTATATTTATAAAAACACCAAAGAGACTTACCCGGAGAAATCCAAACTTTTTTTAATTTGTAAATCGTTTTTTTAGAGTCTTAAACACGCAAGATTGTTACCTATTTAAATTATAACATAAAAAAAGATACGACAAATTGCGTAGCTTCTTGCGAGCCGGGCTTCGCCCGGCAAAAGACGGCAAGTGCGTAAGCCCTAAACTTATCTCACAACCTCATACAACTCCACCGGCCCATCAGACCTTTCCACATTAAATTTTACCCGGCCCAGGGTTTGACCGCGTTGGGTTTTTATATACACCCGCCAGGATCCGGGCGGTAAAACGGTTTTTAAAGAATACCCTCGGAAACCCTCACGCCGGCCGCCGATTAAATTAAAAGACAATCTATCTTTGACAATCCACTTGCCCTGCTGTTCATCGTAATATTGCCATTCATGAACAATCGCGGTGTTCAGTTCTTTGGGCGCGTAAATAGAGCTGAAAACATAGGCGGGTTGGCCCGGTCGCAGATGAATGCTTCGACCCGGAATTATTTTTTCCAAAAAACTTTCCCGCTCGCCGCGCAAAATATACTGCCCACCGCTTTTCGCGATACTATGGTAAACACCGATCTCGCGCATTGCCAGAGGCACGGGAGGAAGAAGGTTGGTAAAATAAAATAAGTTGATAATCAGTAAAATAGACGCGACGGAAATAGTTAAATATGAACCGTTAAATTTTTCCGCACCCGCGTTTTTTTTCAGAAGCCATGAAAATAACGCGATGTATACTGAGGTTATAGCCCCGGACAAAACAAACAATAATGGACTTAGGGAATTGAAGATAAAAGGCAGACTAACAGAAAATATGGAAAGGGTGGCAAAAAAATAAACGCTTAACTGTACTGTGGGCCGCGCAAAGTGATGCCTCAAAGCGTCATTTGAAATCATGAGCGCTACAAAAGCCAAAATAAACGGCCAACTTACCCAGACGCTTCCGGAAAACCAATAAAAAATAAAAGAGTTGCTTAACATCCCTCCAAAGGTAAACTGCACCACCAGCGGGATAAACAGCCGGACATATTTGAACCTTTCCGGTAGTTTACCGGCATCAAACGCGTAAATAAAAATAATAGCGGAAGCGCAAATTACCCAGTAAATAAAAAGGATAATAATGGCGGTGTTGACTTGAATGTTAACAAAGGTAATATAGTCGCCCAAAAAACCGAAAGCCAAAGTCACCGGCATCAGCCAGCGTTCATATTTGGCGTAAAATTCTTTGACTTTTTGATAATGAAATTTGAAAGCAAAAACCCTGCGCATATATTCTCTGTATACCCCGTGAAGATGCGGAGCATATTCTACCAGAGTCGCCCCGCAAAAGCCCCTTCATTAGCCTCTCCTTTAGTGAGGGGAGATGTCCCGAGCGGAGTCGAGGGGTAGAGACCTTAAAGGGTGATCCGGGATCCAGATGCTATCTTAAAATTTTATTCTTCAAGCTTGCCTGCCTTCCGTAGCTTTTTGTGAAGGATGGGTCAAGAAACACTTTAAAGTAAGTATAGACTTATTTTACCCATAAAAAAACTCGCTGACTGAAAAAGCCAAACGAGTGCGGACCCAGCTGGTGGATCGTCTGAGCTGTGACTAGGTGGGGGCAAGGAAGGTAATGACCGCCTTTTCGAACTTCTGGTTCGTGAAGGTGAGCTGTCTGGCAAAATGTGTAAGCGGCGCAAAAACCAGACTGTAACTGAATGCTTCGCCTGGTAACAGTCCTCTGCTGTAATGATTAGAGCAACCGTTACTCCCCCAGAAACTAAAGTCGCCGTCATTCGATCGCAGTTTCAGCCCTTCTCCTTCGTCAGAGACCATGTAGGTATCTTCGCTTTCGGGCTCGGATAGGCAAATCAACTTTCCCGTACAGCCGTTTCTGTACTCAACCCGGAGCACAAGAGCATTCGTGCCGAGCCGCATACCAACAATCCTCATGGTGGCGCAGCCTTCTAGAGTCTCATACATTAGATGCTGCCAGCTGAATACTTCAATGTAGCTCTTGCTAAGTTGCGGCTCCACGGTGTATTGGAAACCCGCGGAACCGGGCGGCGGAGGGGGCTCTGCCCGGGGAAACGAGCTGGCGCCAATATCGCTTGGGTGCAGCTCTGCAAACCGCTGGATCTTGTCAGCGTACTGCTTGACCGCTTCCCTGGTAAGGGACTGCATCTCCTCGCCCGTAACCGGGTGATACTTGTACCCCAGCGGCTGGAGGTCGATTTCCCCGTTAGAGAGAACGATGTAAACATAGCGCGGCTGGCCTGTAACGGGGTTAAAATACTCGCCTGCGCCGGGCAGCGAAACAACGTACATCAGAAGCATCCATCCGGTAATAGCGGCGCCGAAGATGAGTGTTCCCTGTTCGGTGCGCCGGAGTATGAACTTCCAGATCAAGTGTCGCAGGAGCAAAGCGGCGATGGTCATCATCGCCACACTCATCGCGTTCACTAGATAGTCGTTAGTCACGCCGACGCCGCGAAAAGTGGACGCGAATTTGCTGAAAAGACCCCACAACATCAACAGGTCCAGAAGCCGCATGCCCGCCAAAACCACCAAAGCGGCAGTGACGAGTTTACCCCAATTCTTCGATAGCAAGTTCATCGTTTCTTCCTCTTCTTCTGGATGCCGAGAGCGGCCGCAACGGCGAGAACGCTAAGAAATGTCCCCGCCAGAAACCATCGGTAAGGGTCACGGTTTTGCTTCTTCGCCCAGAAGGCTAGAGCAAAACCCATCCCCAAGGACAAAAATACAGCCATCACATAGCTGTTCATTATAACCTCCTAGAGGCTGGAATGTTCGATTAAACGTATTATAACGAATGTTGATAATCCGGGCAATAACAGTAGTCGGCTAAAAAACCGAAAGCCAAAGTCACCGGCATCAGCCAGCGTTCATATTTGGCGTAAAATTCTTTGACTTTTTGATAATGAGATTTGAAAGCAAAAACCTTCCTGACGGAAATCCTGGATTTTTTAACTATCACATCTGACATTTTTATTCTCCTACCTGATAACAACCTTTCCATTCGTCAAAAGCCCGCGTGTAACCGTTTTTTTTGAAAATTGGTCTGATTGTAATAAAAAGGTTATGAAAGATACTGATCTTGTTTTTATCTAAAAGGTCATCGAGTTTTTTTATAAGTTCACCCTTTTTCCACGGAAATTTAGTTAATGGATATTTGTTTAGCTCCCATTCTAAATATTTATTATAGGGTCTGACTCTGCCTTCCAAAGCAAAAATCGCTTCCAAAAAAAATGGTATTCCTTCTATAACTTCGAGTTTTGCGGCTTTTTTAAACCCATCCCTCAGATTTTTTTCAACCCTAAAAACCTGATTTATAAAAGCTCCTAAAGCATTGCTAATAATCACCTTCTGTTTTTTCTTTGGCATTCTTGCTTTTTCCCGCATAATTTTTTTAATCTTACCCGTCCTGTCAAACAAGGGTTTAAGATGCGCGAAATTATACCTATCCCAAACCATTTTTGTGCCATACTCTGCGTGTTTTTTTAATCCGTCTAAAGTAAAAACCCCAATCTCGATTTGAGACTTCTCCCTGTTCCCATACTTTCGCCTATATAACTGTAAAACTTTATCTTTAACAATCATTTTGGCATCGTAATCCGAGTATTTAGTTTCCATCTTCTTACCTCTACTACCATCAACCCAAAAAGCGAGAACATTTTTGTCCTTTTTTACTTCCGCGATAATTTTCTGAAATTTATTATCTGTGTTTATGATTTTGATTTATACATACTTTTATTATACACCCCATCTTTTTTCTAAATCCATAACACTTGAATAATTAAAAAAATTCTTTTCCCAAAATGCAGAATCGCCAACTGCTTTTTTCGCCCAAGTTTCCTTACGATTTGGTCGCCGACCTTGCCTCGCCGGAAGGCGGGACGAGCGAGGCGACTGCCTCTTGCTTGCAATTTCCTGTTTGATGGTTTCTGCCGGGCTTCCGCCAAAGGCGGACAGGCGAACCTGAATTCTATTTATATAGAAACAAAAAATGTCAACTTCTTTGGACCTAGGGAGAATCGAACTCCCCTCTCCGCCTTGCAAAGGCGGCGTCGTACCACTAGACCATAGGCCCTTAATAATTTAGCGGACCAAATGCTTGTCCACCGAATCCGCCATAGGCGGAGAAGGAGGAAGCTAAGGGCCCATAGTGGAAAAGCTTTTTTAGAAATATCCGAAAAGATGCAAAATTGAACCAATAATAAGTGCCACTCCAAAAAGTTTTAAAAATGTAAACGTCCCACCCCCGCCAAGATATTTTTCTGCGTCCGGGTCTTGTCCCATAAACCGATAAATCGCGGGCGTATACTTCAAAATTATAAATCCGAGAATTATTACCAGTATGCTATTGAATATTCCCATATTTTTAATTTTAATTTTTTAGACTTTCCGATGGGTGTGAGAGGACTCGAATCTAAAAATACAATTTTGATACGATTCGCTTAATCTTAATAAGGAATCGATGTTGATTTCCCAAACATACCCCCGACCTTAAGTAGCAAATGCTTCGCATGGCGACAGGAGTATAACTCTTCATTATAATTTAGTCTCTTGGTGGGCACGGATGGATTTGAACCATCGACCTTCTCATTATCAGTGAGATGCTCTAACCGGGCTGAGCTACGTGCCCAAAATTTTTAACCAACTGCCTGCCCTCCTTAGTCCTCGATGTAAAATCGAGATGAAGGAGGGAACTACACACCCCAGACTTTCCATACTTTAACAGGTTTTTTAAAACAAGTCAAAGCAAACGTACTGTGCCACTACCTTGGAAACACTTAGGGTATTCTTAAGATGAGTAATTAAAGAA
>PFAJ01000003.1:0-6776 GCA_002773695.1 Candidatus Doudnabacteria bacterium CG10_big_fil_rev_8_21_14_0_10_41_10
TTTTTTGGATGGATTTCATTATATAATATCTAATGTCTGATTGTTAATCTCCAATCTCTTGCCCAAAGCAGATCCGCCTCCGGCGGAAATTATTAAATAATAAATGCAAAATTAGATTCTTCAGGACCTGCACGCCTAAGCCAACAAGCGCCGCTTTCAAAGGTGACTCACGTGCGTCCGGAAGTCTAAACTCCTTAAAGCTACAGACCACATAATCCTAAAAGAGCAGTTTTTGCCCTAACCAGACTTTGCCGAAGGAAACCTTTTAAAAAAGATGAAACCCGTAAGTCCTATAAACAATTTATCCTTCGAGCGTAGTCGAGAAGTATTCCTATTATTTTAGTCATTTAAAAATTAACAATTTTTAACACACGGTTAACGAATAACACTTTCGCATTTAGCAGTCTTAAGTATACCAAAAAAAACAATATGGTATTTTGGCTAATTTTAGCGAAAAATTATTCTGTGGACAATCTTTATTTTGATAATTAGGGCTTAATTAAGGTAAAATATACCAATTATTTACAAAAATTACACAGGTTTCTATTGACTTAAGGTGGTGGAACTGCTAAATTTATCAGCGTAATCATAAATAATCGCAGGTAGAAAATCCTTTAAAAATGGCTTTTTACGCACGTATCAAAAGCCATAAATATAAATAATAATCATTTTCATAACCAAAATGAAGAATTTGAACTTTCTGAAACGGTTCAAAAAATCTTCAAAACCAAATACGCTTGAGAAGACCAAAGCCACAGAACCTGTGAGCAGGGGTTGGATGGGTAAAATCACCAACGCGTCAATCGGCAAATCGACTATTGAGGTTATCGTTAGGAACATAAAATTACAAAAACATTCTTTTTCCAGAATGAAAAAGAATGTTTTTAAATTTGGCTTGGAGCTTACTTTAATCACTTTTGTTTTAGTTAGCGTCGGAATAAACGCGACTGACGGGTCTTACGAATTTAAATCCGGACAAAATAAATTCCTAGCATTTCTGTCTGACCATCCGGATTTAAATAGCAATATTATAAAAAAACTCCAAACGGAAAATGTGCGCGTCGCGCCGGAAAAATTACATTTCGTTATGGCAGCACAAGCGGCGACCTTGGATTCTATGATTGGAATCTCTATCCCAACAACTACCGATCCACAAAAATTTACTGACGAATCCACACAAATGTTTTCCGAAGATAGTGTTATTGTAAAACCTAATTATGCCACTAAAGATGCCACCCAACGCCGAGACATCCGCGAGTACACTGTCCAAAACGGCGACTCGATTAGTGCCATTGCCAGTGAATTCGGTGTTTCTATTTTGACAATTCTTCACGAAAATAATCTGTCAGAACAAGATTATATTAAACCGGGACAAGTCCTAAACGTCCTCCCTACTACCGGAATAAAACATACGATCAAAAAAGGAGAAAATTTAGGTTCAATCGCCAAAAAATACGAGGTACCCCTTGAGGCGATTTTAGAGTTCAACGAAATTCAAATTCCAGATGACATTCAGGAGGGTGAAGTTATTATTATTCCTGAAGGTAAAATTGAAATCCCTTCGAGCCGTCAATCAGAAATCGCGTCTTACTCCAAAATCGATATCAAAACCGCTTCAGCTCCCGCGGATTTCCAAGGAACTTCCGGTTCACTTATCTGGCCACTGCCAACCCGCAACGTAACCCAATACTACTGGTCCCGTCACTTAGCTTTAGATATTAGTAATGGTAAACGCCCACAATTCTGGGCCGCGCAAGATGGAATTGTAGAAATTTCCGGTTGGCAAGGAGCCTACGGTAATACTATTGTTGTAAACCATGGTAACGGCCTTAAAACTCGCTATGCTCACGCCTCCGAGCTTTATGTGACTGCCGGAGATAAAGTCTCCAAAGGGCAAGTTATCGGACGCGTAGGAAACACGGGACGTACTTACGGCGCCACCGGAAACCACTTACATTTCGAAGTTATAAGAAACGGAGTCAAACAAAATCCTCTTTCCTACATCCAGTAACAACACCTAAAGCTTACCGAGGGTATTCTGTCGGAAAAATAAAATTTTTATATAAAAAAACTCCACTGTATTGCGAGGGTTTTTTATTTGAACAAATACTTTTAGGACTTACGGAATTGAGCCAAGTTCGAGGCAAAAACGAGCATTTGAGCGAAATGTAGCGAGGCTACGTTGAGCGAAAAGCGAAGTTTTTATTAAGGTGAGAAGTCCGCCAAAGGCGGATCAGCCTCGGGCTGAAAGTTGGCCAATCCCTTGCGGTGCGCCGCCGCAAGGATAGGCGTTATAACTTTATTAATTCACAGGAACAGTAATCAAATCATTCACCGACTCGGAAGTTATAGTTTCCTCCGTAAACTCATCTTTGGCGGTTATTTTTATATCTTTTACCAATTTTATGGTTTTATTAGAATCGGCCACAGACGGAAAAAACTTGACGTTGAATTTAATTTGTTTTTTTTCAAAGAAAGACAAATTACCAATTTTCCATACAATTCTTCCGGAAGCCGGGTTATAATTTATATCTTTTACCAACTCTTGAGAAATGGAGTCAAAATCAAATTCTCCCGGGGGTGAAGTTAAAACCGCGGTCCAGATGACATTGGATAATTCATTAAACCCGCTACTAACATCAAAACTTACTTCATAAATTGTCGCCTCCTCTTTTTTTGGAGGATTTGCGCCATCAACAATTCGCATTCCGGCATCAACATTCATTTTAGACGCCACTTTTACATCAAGCGTACCACCGGCGATTGGCTCTGGAAATTCATTCGATGAAATAAAAATCCTGGTTTTAATCATTGGGTTTTGCAAATTTTTTTCTGCTAAAGATTTTGGTACTTGAATGTTCAAATCCACAAACCCCTCTTCCCCCGGTTGCAATATGGTCAACTCACTGCGACCGGAAGGGTTCCATAAAACTTCATTGCCCACCAAAGCCCCTCCGGAAGTTTGAACGGAAGAGAAGTCCACGCCTTCCCCTTCAAAAAAGACAGAGATTTTAATATTGTTAAGCCCTCTACTCCCAGTATTTTTGTAACTTATTTTATAGCTCAACCTTTCTCCCATAGAAACCGACTTAGGATTTTCGCTCTTTAGATTTTGTTTGACCTCCAAAGGGGCCGCCGAAATTCGTGTGGAGGCAGAGGCTCGAGCCAGAACTTCGAAATTTTCTTGCTCAACAATCCCCAAATCCGCGCGTAACACTTTGTTCTCCGCTTCTTCCCCGGACAAAGTCCCCCTCACAATCAACCGCTCTTCCTGTCCAACCTCTAAATCTTCAATCAGCCAGGTATTTTTTGTTTCCGTTGGGATTGAGGAAGAATCATAAATAAAACCGTTTGGGAAGGACAATCGGACCTCTAAATTTTGTAATTTTTTATCAGAAATATTTTTAAAAAATATTTGATATTCAATCCCTTGAGAATCTATCAATTGATTTGGAGCAAGTACGCGCAGATTAAAATTTGGCGCCTTAAAACTTAGTTGCGCCTCTGCTGATTCCGAAAATACAGCTGTGGATCTGGGTAACTGATAAAAAAGCCGTGCTCGTATTGTTTTTGATTCTTGCGGACTTGCGGAGAATATTCCCGTTATAGTCAGTGTGCCGGAACTGCCGGGTGAAAGTGAGGGTAACAAAAATCTCTGACCTGAATAATCTTCATGTGAATGAGAGCTGTCGATAAACTGAAAACCTTCAGGATAAATTACCTCTAACTCTAATTCTTCCAACGCCAACTTTCCTTGATTTTCGTAGATTAAAGTGACTTCTGACTGACTACCGGAGGTGATTTGATCCGCGATATCAAACCACAAAACCAACTTTGCTTCGTCTTTACCGTTGCCTCCTAACAAAAACCAAAGCGCTACCGCGACCACGACTATCGCCACTAAACTAAAAACCCAATATTTATTGAAAAAAAATCTTTTTACAGTAGCCCCACTTTCAAGTTGGTCTCCAAGCACCGGGGTTACACTGTATTCATTTATTTGCGGACCTTGGCGCATAGGATCCTCTGTGGAATTATTCTTTTGTTGCATAATTCAAGCTTTAATATTTTGTTCCAAAAATTTTTTTGATTTCATTTCTCTTTCCGTTACAAATAATAAAAAATCGGAGAGTAATCCATCGGCCTGTTTCTTCAAATAATCTCCAGCTGGGGTAATCAAAAATTGAGTCTCTGTACTTCCTAGTTTATTCAAATACTGAAAAAGTCTCAAGTCCGTCGATTTTGCGTCAGAGAATCTGTAATGACAATTTTTACAAAGCAATCCGGCCGCAAGCTGGCTAAAGTGCCCTGTCTGCCCCTCTCGCTCGCTATTTTCACTTTGGCAGTGAACACACCGGCTAAAGGACAATTGATACCCTAAAGCGGAAAATAATCCCAGTTTGAAATCTATCATAAAATCCAAACCGGCGCTTTTCCCTTCGTCCAAATGCTCAAGCCCTTTCCGTAGGAGCATGGTCAACTCCTCGTTGGGTTGTCCGTCTGGGGTTGTTTTTAAAACCATTTCAAATACACCAAAAATCAGAGCGAACCCGTTGAGTGACGAACTGATTCCTGAAAAACTTTTAATGGCTTTAGCGGAGGTTACAACCGGTAGATAAGAAGACGGAACAGCATGTAAAGCAAGCCAAGTCAGTGGACTTAAAATCGTTTTCAACCGACTGTCTTGTTTTCTAACCCCTCTAACTAACAACCTAACCTTTCCCTCTTCCCATGACCAAAAGGTCACTATCTCGTCCGTTTCTCGCAACGGATCGTGCCTTAAAACCATTCCTGTGAAGGTTTTGTAATTCATAAATTAGTAAATAGTAACGAGTGAAAAGAGCCTGCCTATTTATTATTTACTAACTACTAGCTCTTCTTCAGTCCAATCCAAAATTTTTGTCCGCCGGCTTTAATTTCTTTCTCAAAATCTGCTTTTTGCTTTGCCCCAACCACTCGGGAAACATAAGTTTTATTTTGATCAAAATATTCAAACGCGTTATAGACATCTCGGTCTGCGGTCTCATAATAAAAATCCACCATCTGACCAACTTTCAATCCGGAACTTTTACGCAAATCTTGAACCTGTCTTTCTATATCCCGCGCGAGACCCTGCGCTTTTAGCTCTGGTGTAAGTAATTGATTGATATAAAGTTCGGGGGTTTTCCCTTTGACCGCTTCAATCTTGGAAAAATCTTTCATATCGGCAGAAATCACCGCGCTGACCTGGATGTTTACAAAATTGAGCTCTTCCGAAAGAATAAACGAATAATTCTGCAATTCAGTATTGTCGCTTTTTATGAGTAGATCGGAGAGTGGTTGCCGAACTTTAATATTGTTGGTTTTCCGCCATGACAAAACAACTTCCACAATCGCCTGAACTTCTTTCATGTTCCGCAAAACTTTTTTATCAGTTTCTGACAAATCTTTTTTCGCCGGCCAATCATCTAAATGGATTGATTCCGGATACCCTTCTGCTTTTAAATTCTGATAAATAGTCTCTGCGAAAAACGGCATAAAAGGAGCGAGAAGTTTTATTAGATAAATAAGCGCCCGGTACAAAGTAGCAAAAAAATTGACATCCGCTCTTCCCCTACTCCGCCGCAGATACCAGGTAGATAAATCATTTATAAAATTTTCAATACTCCGAGCTGCTCGGAATATATTAAATTCAGACAAACTTGTTGTCACCACATTAATCAGTTCCTGCAGTCGAATATTTATCCATTGATCTAAAATATTTGGAGAACCTTTTGCGTCTTCTGAAGATTTGCCGGTAAATTCCCAGTCAGCGGCATTGCCGTAAGTAATAAAATAGTTGTAAACATTCCATAGAATAATTTGCAAACGGCGTTGTAATTTGACCAAATCATTTTCAGTAAAATTTTTATTATCACCCGGTTGATTAACTGTATACATATACCAACGAACAATATCCATTCCATACTTGTCGGCAAGCGCGTTCGGCTCAACAATGTTCCCTTTGGATTTACTCATTTTCTTTCCATGCTCATCCAAAAGCAACCCGAGATTGATTACGTTTTTATAGGGAGGAGTGTTGTGCCCCAAAGCGGTAGCAACCGCCAACAGCGTATAAAACCATCCACGAGTTTGGTCAATTGCTTCAGAAATATAATCCGCCGGAAATTGCGACTTGAATTTTTTCTCATTTTCTATTGGGTAATGCCATTGCGCATATGGCATGGCGCCGGAATCGAACCAAACATCCAAAACTTCCGGAGTTCGTTTCATTTTACCGCCACAATCACAATCAAATTCAACTTGATCAATATACGGTCGGTGTAAATCTTTTAAAGGCTTTCCCAGCTCTTTCATACTGCTAATAACTTTTTGCGCCCCACATTTGTCACAACCCCAAAACGGCAACGGTGTCCCCCAATACCGTTCGCGAGAAATCGCCCAGTCTTTTACTTCTCTTAACCATTCCCCAAACCGACCTTCTTTTATATAATCAGGAAACCAATTAATTTGCGCGTTATTTTTTTGCAATTCAGCGCGCATTGCCGACATCCTGATAAACCATGATTCGCGAGCATAATAAATAAGAGCGGTCTTACATCGCCAACAAAAAGGATAATCGTGTTCGTACTGTCGCTCTTTATGAAAAAACTTTTTACGTTTTAAATGGGTAATGATATGTTTCTCCGTCTTCTCGTCCTTTACATACATACCGGATAGCACGTTTAGATCTTTGATAAATTTTCCCTCAGTATCCACGGTATGAAATTTCGGCAACCCCAAGTCGGTTCCAAGAA
>PFAJ01000003.1:6808-25430 GCA_002773695.1 Candidatus Doudnabacteria bacterium CG10_big_fil_rev_8_21_14_0_10_41_10
TGAACAATTCCGGTCCCTTCTTCAGTATTAACAAAGCCACCTGCATAAACTTTGTAAGATTTTTCAGATTTCAACCCCCCCACCTCAAACAACGGTTCGTATGAAAGACCAACCAGCATCTTTCCTTTCACTTTTTCCAAAGTCCGAACTTTTTCAATTATTACTTGATCCAATAATTTAGTGGCCATAATAAAATTTTCCTGACCGGTACTGACAATCGAATATTCAATATCTTTACCGACAGCAAGCGCCACATTGCCGGGTAGTGTCCAAGGAGTGGTGGTCCAAGAAAGTAAATATGTGGGTTTATTGAACTTGATTACTTCCGGTTCTCCTTTTTTTGATTTTATTTCTAATTGTTTATCAGACACCAAAAAACGGACGTACAAAGAATTTTCCTTGACCTTCTCATATCCTTGGGCCACTTCGTGTGAAGAAACCGCCGTCCCGCAACGAGGACAATACGGCACAACTTTGTGACCTTTATAGATCATCGGCTGACCTTCCGCTGTTTTCCCCCAAATCTTTTTTAAAAGCGCCCAAACACTTTCGATGTAATAATTTTCATAAGTAATGTACGGTTCAGACATGTCTATCCAAAAACCCATGCGCGCCGTAAACCGCTCCCATTCATCTTTATATTTCCAAACGGATTCCCGACAAAGTTTATTGAACTTTTCAATACTGGCCGACTTATCACCTTTAACCAAATTTTCAATTTGGTTTTTTCCGGAAATCCCCAAAGATTTTTCAACCTCAATTTCTACAGGCAGGCCGTGTGTATCCCAACCGGCTTTCCGCAATACGTTTTTGCCTCGCATCGTCTGAAAACGCGGGATTATATCTTTGAAAGCGCGCGCTTCCACATGATGCAGCCCCGGACGGCCGTTTGCCGTTGGTGGCCCTTCAAAAAAAACAAAAGTCTCCTTGCTATTATTTTTCTGCAAGGATTTCTCGAATATTTTATTCTTTTCCCAAAATTTTAAAACTTTTTCCTCTAACTCGGGAAAATTTGGCTTGGGATCAACGGGCTTGAAGACCATGGATCAAATCGACGCTAATCTAATTGATAATGTTTATAGTATAGCAGAAAATTATCGAATAACAATGGAAGTTAAACGTAAAATTTAAAACGCAGAGTGCAAAATTTTTGTGTCGCCCTTCGTGCGAAAATTATTATATAAGGGATCCGCCGAAGGCGTACTCAATTACTTTATACTTTTCGCTTTACGCTTTACGCTTTCTTCCCCACTTCCCTATAAATTTCCAAGGTTTCCCTGGCACACTTTTCCCAAGAAAATTTCTCGGACCTCTTTTTACCTTTCTCGGAGAGTTCCGCTTGTAAAGATTTATCAGTTATAATTTTTTCCATAGCATTAGCCAACCCCTCAACATCCAGTGGGTCGACAAGCAGTCCCGCATCTTTTGCGATTTCTGGCATTGAAGAAACCGAAGATGTGATCACGGGCGTTCCCGACGCCATTGCCTCCAAAACCGGCAGCCCAAAGCCCTCGTACAAAGATGGATAAACAAAAGCCGTGGCATGGGCATAAAGTTTTGGTAAATCAGAGGCTACCAAATAACCTGGAAACACGACATTATTTTGTAAATTCCGATTTTCTACTTCCTCAAAAATTTCATCGTAAAGCCATCCCTTGCTCCCCACCAAAACCAACTGATAGTGGTCTTTAAATTCTAAACTTTTTTGAGTCAATTGATAATAGGCTTCAAGTAATCGAATAAGATTTTTCCTGGGCTCCAACGTGCCCACAAACAAAATATACTGTTGAGAAATTTTATATTTTCTTTTTAAATCTTCCGGTAATTTTTCGGTTTTATCTCCGGGAACAAACCTGTCGTGGTCCACCCCCTCATAAATCACTTTTATTTTTTTTGGATCGACTTTAAAAAAAATTTCAACATCCTTCTTGGTTGATTCGGAAACCGCGATAATCTTTGCCGCGTTATTTATTGACCGAGGGACTAAATATTTTACCGAGAAACCTTGTCCGGAGGGAAATAAATCCGGGCGGCGGTAAATCGCCAGATCATGAACTGTCACGCAAAACTTCCCGTTGTATCGAAAAGGAATAATATTTGCGGGGGAATGATAGACATCCAATTTTTCATGACCAATATTAGAAGCCGTTAAAACATGTGAGTAAAAAAACGGTAAGTATTTTTTATACTCAGAAAATGTAAAAAACCGAATCTTTGTATTTGGTTCTAAAAATTCTTTTACAACCCCCCTCGCCCTGTGATCAAAAAACAGCACAAACTCGTCTAGCTTGTCTATTTTGAGCAAAGTTTTAACCAGCTGGTATGTATACTGCGCCACTCCAGCTCGATTTCCCGCTTCCGGGTTTAAAATTGTACGACAGTCTATTCCAATCCGCATGGATGAAAAGTTAATCTGTTAAAAATCCCTCGTCCGCCTAGGCGGATCGGGATGATAAATCTTTTTACAAAGATTTATCACATTTCTTCTGGTGCCTCTATCCCAAGTAAACCCAAACCATTCTTTAACACTTGCGCTACTGCGGTCACTAACCCCAGCCGCGACTGCTTTATTTTTTCATCTTGTTCGTCTATTACTCTGTGTTTATGATAAAAATTATTAAATTTTCCAGCTAACTGATACAAATAATCAGCGATCAAATTGGGTTGGTATTTATCCGCCGAAAGCACTACCATATCCGAATATTTTAACATATGACGAACCAGTGACTGCTCTTCCGCTTGTTTTAAAATAAAAAGTTTGATTTTTGGTTTACCACTTACTTTTCTTAACAAACTTTTTGTCCGAGCGTGGGTGTATTGCAAATATGGTCCGGTGTTGCCTTCAAAGTTTAAAACCTGTTCCCAATCAAAAACAATATCGGTTTTATAATTATGCGACAAATCAAAATACTTTATCGCCCCAAGCGCGACTTGTTTGGTAATCGCTTGTTTGTTTTTTAGCCTCGGGTTTTTCTCTTCAATAATTTTCAGTACGCGCTTTTCCGCTTCCTCAAAAAGTTTCTCCGGACCAATCACGTTCCCTCTCCTGGTACTCATCGCTCCCTCTGGCAAAGACAAAAACCCAAAATCAACATGAACCGCTTCTGCTTTATCCTCAATGTCGCCTAGTAGTTCTAAAATCTTAAAAGTCTGCGATAAAGTATGTTTTTGGCGATTATCAACGACATAAATTTGTTTTTTAAAACCCTTACTCTTCCTGTATATATAGGTAGCCAAATCGCGTAACAAATAGGTGGTCGCGCCGTCAGATTTTATCATAATCGCCGTTCCTAAACTATATTTTGATAAATCGACAATCTGCGCCCCTTGTGATTCTGCCAGCATCCCCCGTCGTTTCAGTTTTTCCAAAACTTTCGGCATCAAATTTTCGTAAAAGCTCTCGGGCCAATTATGGTCAGCTTTTCTGATTTTTAAAATTTTGTAAGCTTTTTCAAATTCAATCATGCTCCATTTTACAAACTGCTTCCAAAGTTTCTTGTTCTGTTTATCCCCTTTTTCAAGTTTTACAAACTCTTGCTTCCCCCGTTCTTTCAGCTCCGGATCTTTTTCTATCTCGCCATTAATTTTTATATAAAGCTTATTTAATTCCTCAATAGGATTTTTGGAAACAACTTTCTCATCTCCCCATTTTTTATAAGCGGCGATTAGCAATCCGAACTGTGTCCCCCAGTCCCCCATATGACTTTCCGATTCAACTCTGTAACCTACGAATTTTAAAATTTTAAAAAGCGCATCGCCAATAATTGCGGTTCGCATGTGCCCCAGGTGTAACGGTTTTGCAATATTGGGTTGAAAATATTCTACCAAAACTTTCTCTCCCTTGCCGACTTTCGACTGTCCAAACTTTTCTTTCTTTTTTAAAACTTCTCTCAAATGAATATGCAAAACATTTTCGGAAAAATAAAAATTTATAAACCCAGGGCGAACCGCCTCGACTTTTTTAAAATCATTTTTATACTTGGTTGAAATTTCCGCAGCAATCTCTCGGCTCAAGTCAAACGGATTCTTTGTTTGCGATTTTCCAAAAACCATCGCAACATTGCTCGAATAATCCCCATATTTTTCCTGCGACGAAAAATCAACCGAAAAAGGCATATCTTCGGAATACCCAAGATTTTTTAAGGTTTTTAGTATTATCTTATTTATTTCTTCTTTCATATATATAGATTATACTTCATTATATCAATAAATGCTGGTATCATAAAGAAAATATGAAAATATTAGCCAAGAATAAGAGAGCGTATTTCGATTACGAAATCTTCGATAACTTCGAAGCGGGTGTTGTTTTGACCGGCCAAGAGGTGAAATCCGCAAAAACCGGCGGGATGGAACTAACTAGCGCCTATGCGCGGATTACAAATGAAGAAGTATATTTGCTCAATGGTCATATCAAAGCCTATGCGCATGCTTCCAATCTTGAAGGTTATGACCCAACTCAAAATCGAAAATTGCTTTTGAAAAAAGCGGAGATAAAAAAACTGATCGGCCGGATCCAAGAAAAGGGGCTGACTTTGCTTGCGTTGGAAGCGTACGTGAAAAACGGCCGGATAAAAATCCGACTGGGACTGGGGCGAAGCAAGAAAAAAATCGATAAACGGGATCTTATAAAAAAACGAGAGTCAGACAGAAAAATCGGACGAGCGACAAAAAACGCCCTCCGAAAGAGCGCGCGTTAAAATCCGCCGAGTGGCAGGTTTTTAAATTGTTTAATCTTTATTATTCTTCGAGCAAATCCGTCTGCCTTGACGGACGGAGAAGTCGAGAAACCGGAAGTCTCGAGCCAGGTTGAGAGATAGTTCTCAACAGGCTCGAACGATATTGAATTTCTTAACTAACAGTTAAACGTTTATTTTTTATGGTGTAAAAATATCAAAGTTATCAACTTTGCAAAATTGATAACCGCAAGTCCCAAAAGCATCCAATAGTCTAAATGATGATTTATAAATAATTGATAAATTATCCCAACCGAAAGCACAACGGTTCCGGCAATCAACCCGACCCTGTTCGATAAATTTCTGTGCGACACTTCCCGTTCATCCAAACTCCTCCCCTCTCCCACTAAAGAAATGATAATTGTGTAAAGGACCAATACTACACAAACTCCGACCATTTGTGGCATGGCCATTGCTTCTGCTTTTCCGGTTACTAAAAAAACCGAGAACAACACGATAAATACTAGCGATAACAAGTAATATAAAATAACCTTCATAATTATTTCATTTTGAATAAATCCTCAATATTTCTTTTAAAATACTGGGAAAGCTTTAACGCTAAAAGCAATGAGGGCTCGTAGTTGCCCTTTTCAATAGCCACAATCGTCTGACGGGAAACCCCGACCGCATCAGCCAAATCTTCCTGCCGGATTTCTTTTTCCAAACGAAATTTCCTTATGTTGTTAACAATAGTCATTGTAGCTAAATTTAACCGAAAGTGAAAGTAAAAATCTGAAATCCCGGCTCTGGGATTACGATATCGATAATATGATTTCCCGATCCCAAGCCCTCATATAAAGTATAAAGCTGTGAGAAAGAAACCGGCAACTCGGAAACAAACTGATCGTCGATAAAAATCTGAACCGTAATCGGCTCTTTTGCCTCTGCAACCATATGCACGTTTTTTGAAAAATAGTTTAGACGGATTTTCCCGCTACCACTTTCCAAAATCGCCGATTCGCCGTCGAAACGCCAGTTCCCTTCCAAAGCAAAACTGTTTGCGCCTACTGACTGCGGCAACTCGTAGCTACTGACTGCGGCCGTTGCTTTTTGTTCGCTCGATAAATGATCCAGCCTGTTTGTGCCGAAATAAATTTCAGGCGTACGAACATCACGATTTTCTGGAAAATCGTTACTAGATAGCGCGTCGAGCCCAAAAAGTTTTCGAATAGCATTTTCGGTTTCGTCATATTTTCCTTCCCCAAAATGGGTATAAACAACATTACCGTTTTGATCGACCAAATAATGCGCCGGCCAATAGCGATTGTTATAGGCGCGCCAAGTAGAAAAATCGTTATCTTGCGCAACCGGATAAGTGATATTGTATCGCTTTATCGCTGTCTCCACATTTTTTGTGACTTTTTCAAACTCAAACTCCGGTGTGTGAACACCGACTATTACAAAGCCATTATCTTTATACTTTTCATACCATTCAGTCACATAAGGTAGCGTCCGGATACAGTTGATACAAGAGTATGTCCAAAAATCTATAAGCACGACTTTCCCTTTAAAATCTTTCATGGTTAGCGGGTTGCTGTTTAACCAGGTAGAAATACCGGAAAATTCCGGCGCTGCACCCACATTTTTTAGGTTGCCACTTTCCTCTTTCACAATTTGTTTTTCACTCTCTCTTTCTGAATCAGAAACGTAATCAATATAAAACCCGCCACCAATAAAGACCACGAATATAATTCCGGAGATTATTAAATATTTTTTCATAATTATTATAGCGGATTATCTTTCAATATCCCCTCTTCCAGTCCGAAAAAATCGTAGAACTCCAACAGTTTGGCCTGCAACACTAAATCGTATTGAAAATACATGGCTGCAGCCAACGCTAAAATCAAAACACCAAACACCTGCTGAATCCTTGTGGCGTATTTGGCAAGCGATCTGACTCTGGTGGTTATCAACTGACCACCATAGGCAACCACAAGCATTGGAATACCGGCGCCAACGGCGTAAGCGACAAGCAATATACCGGCGCGACCGATGTCGGTCGAAGTAGCAACCAAAGTTAAAATCGAACCCAAGATCGGCCCGGCGCACGGCGTCCATATTACACCCAACATAATACCCAAAATAAATCCACCCAAGTTCCCATCGCCAAATTTTGAGGCCGTGACACCGGCCTTGGTAGAAATCCCTGATAGTCGTCTGGTCAAATGTTCAAACGGCGCCGGCCAAATAAGAAACGCTCCAAAAACCGCGAGGGCGACAACCGCTATTTTTCTTAGAAGGTCTGGTGAAAAATCTAGCGATTGAACTAGGAAAGATAGAGTCAGGGCGACAATGGTAAACGTGAGAACAAACCCAAGCGCGATAAACAACGGCCGGGTTTTACTTTTTTGACCAACGCTTGCGCCAAGCAAGATTGGCAGTAAAGGCAAAATACAAGGCGCGCCGATCGTCAGAATCCCTGCTACTAATGCGAATAATATTTGGATCATAAAAATATTTTAAAATCTAAATGTCAAAATCCAAATTTCAAACCAACAAATCAAGCTCAAATGTCAAAATTAATTCTTTGTCATTTAGGTTTTGGATTTGATTTGATCCGTCTTTGAAGGGTAATTTGGAATTTGTCATTTGTTATTTGTAATTTGCGCGAAGCGCGTCGATGTCTCCCCCGCTCCAAATAGCAACCTTTTCGCCGTTCGCATCAATTTGCACAAAAGTGTGTTGATAAGTAACGCCGTATTTTTTTCTCAATTCAATATTGGAGTCGTAATCAATTTTTAATAACCCTACTTTTGAAGGAATTTCGTCGGGACGAGAAACAAAAGCCTCGTCAGCGGTCTTGCAAAACGGACACCAAGAAGCATGAAAAAACAATACGACCTTGTTTCCAGCTGCCTGTTGCGCGGCCACTTCGGCAGTAGAATAATTTTTATAAACCCCCGGATCTTCCATTTGTCCTGTTTCCATCTTTTCTTCGTCTGTCATAGCCCCATCATCCATCATTTTATCTTCTTCCGTCATTGAGTCTTCGTTATTCATCATTTCACCATCATTCACCATAGAATCTTCTTCCGACATAGTATCCCCGTTATTAGTATCGCCATCTGTGATCATCGAATCGCCTGCGTGTTGCTCACTATCTGTTGGCCATAAAAAGTATCCGCTCAAAACTACTATGGCGAGAATTATAATAACTGATATTGCTGCTTTCATACCAGGTTTATCAACTTCAATAATCTTTCAGATTGAGTCTTTAGATTATTGTTTTAATTTAATTTATTACAAGTCATTTTAAAAATATCTTCCATGTTATTTTGGATCTAAGCCTACTTCGCCGGAGTAGTTTATAGCCATAACAGTTGGACGAAGGCTGAATCCGAAATCCAAAATTTAGCTTATTTACCGGGTTCCCGCTTTCCCTCCTTCACCCACCTCCGTCCTCCGTAGCTTAAAGCTATGGAAGACGCTGTCGCGCGAGGCTACGGAAGGGCGCGGCACGGGAATGACGGAAATGAGCGAGAAATTATTTTTAAAAAAGATTCCAAATAATTATATTGTCTATACTTTCATACTAAGCAGTATGAAAGTATAGAATAACAATCCCTAAAGTAAACTTTGGAGTATTCCCTTTAGAAAATACTCTATGTCTACTCGCATTTTTATCCGCCTCCCCGCCTTCGCCAACCGTTAGGTCGGGGCCTCATATTTATGCTCGCAAACGTGTTTGATCGAGTTATTTCCTCCGTACCGTGGAACTTCGGTCAGGCAGAATACCCCTTGCAGCTTGCATTGGGGTATTCTGCCAGAAATAATAAATTCTAGTATTATTGTATATCTACCAGATTTTCATGTCAAGTATACTTTACATTGCTTATCCACATACAACAAAAACACTCCAATCACGATCGTGAGTGGAGTGTTTTGCGGCTAGTTTACAACTTAAAATATTTTCTTAAAACTTTTTCACCTTCGAGTACTTTTGATTCAAAAATATAAAGCTGTCCTGGCGCTAAACTGTAACTGTTTCTTAAAAAATTAACAGCTTCCTCACAAGGATAGGGAGAAATATAAATACTTTTGTGAACAGTCGCGAAACCAAGACCTAGCAGTTTCCGACGAATAAAATCTCTTGCTCCGCGCGATGATTCCGGAATATCAAACATTACCAACCGCTATCGGCCATCCCATGATTCCGGTTTTTTTATTTTTAAATCCGCAAGTAAATTTTGGTTAAATCTTTTCTTTCCTTTCTTAGTTAAAAATAAATGATATTTTCCTCTCTTTTCAACCAATTTTATCATCCCCCTGGTCTTCAACCTGTTAAATGACCTTCTTGCTCTGGGGGAATTATCCTTGGTAGAATCTTCCACCCACTTTACAACATGAGCTAGTCCTGGAAAAACAATCACACTAGCAACCACTGCTGCAAGCCCGATTGATTTAAGTATGGTTTTTGCAATCTCTTTTTCTCTATCCCCCTGGTTTTTCCTCTTCTTTTTTCTCACTCTCATTTTATATCTAAAATAATCGTTGCTGTACACTCCACTCACGATCGTGAGTGGAGTGTACTTGTATATTATATATATAGTAAACGTAAGGTTGACAAATCGCTAGAAATCTGTAAAATATATTTGTTATGGGGCTGCCTAGCTTCGACATTTGTTCCTTGACATACGTGGCAAGCAACAGCCGCTGCAAGCTGTGATTGCAGTAAATACAAATGCTTACTCGTTTGTAAACAAAGTTAAGTTGGCGTTCTCGCCAGCTTTAGCTCCAGTCGCAGTTTAATTGTGATTGGCGAAGTTGATCTCGACTCCGATAGATTTCAACTTCGTATTATTTTCGGACGAAACTTGATTCTTTCGCGAGGTCAATCTTTCGAAGTTATTCGCGGATCGAACTTGAAACGTTTTGTTGGTTTTTTAGTTTTAAGTTCTAAATCACAAATCCAACTAAGCTTGTAGATACGTATTCATTGACTTATGGACGCGGGTGCGATTCCCGCCAGCTCCATTCTTACAATACCACAGAGATGTGGTATTTTAGTTTGTCATAAAAATATTAAGGAGGTTATCCTTGAAGCACCAGAAATTGTGGATGGCGATTTCGGGGATAACTGGTTTCAGTTTCTTCCTGGTCGCTAACTTCACGAACCTGTTCGTCGGCTCATCGTTGGTATCCGGCGTGTTGCAGCTCGGAACGAATGGTTTTGTGTTCGTAGTTTGGCGCAAGGTATTTACCCAAAGCACAGGTTTTGGGAAATTTGTCGCTTTTTGGGGAGTAGCGACTCCCCTTGTACGGTGAGGCGGCGGTCTTTTTTTTATTCAAATAGGACCTACGGGATTGAGCCAACCCCGGACTAACTCCGGGGGATAATATGAATGTTATTGTTCGAGCAACTTGTCTGCCTAGTGAGAAAGTCAAAAACTGCGTTGTCGGATCTTCTCGACTCGGCTAGCGCCTCGCTCGAAGAATATTAACGACGCCAAGGATTCTCGCTCGAAAAATATTAACGACACCCTCCTCGGACTTCCGTCTCCGATGGATCGCTTGGATGAATGTTATTGTTCGAGCAACTTGTCTACCTAGTGAGAAAGTCAAAAACTGCGTTGTCGGATCTTCTCGACTCGGCTAGCGCCTCGCTCGAAGAATAACGATCCCTAAAACTTCCTGCAGGGTATTCCCTAAAGGAAATACTACATCTGCTCGCATTTCTATATTTATGCTAGCAGACGTGTTTGATCGGGTTATTTCCTCCGTTCTACTCCCATGGAACTCCGGGCAGGCAGAATACCCCAATGTTTGCCGCGGGGGTAATCTGCCGGAAATAATAAAACGGATAGGGCTGGATAAGTCGAATAAGTAAGATAAACCTAATAGATCAGATAGGACTGATAAAAAAAGGGATGGAAAGACAGGTAGGTTGACTTGACCATGATCCCCGACCTTGTTATACTGTGTCTACTGTGGTAAGAATTGAGCAAAAATATTTAACATAATCTTAAACGCAACCTCCCCCTCCCGTCCAGCCATTTCTACAAAAAAGTTGGAGACCCTCCCCCACTTTGTGGGAGAGAGAAATATTGTAAAGTTCTTTTATGAGACGAGGACATTTCAAACGAGCAACCATAAAAAAAGCCATCACTGCCCGCATAAACCTCCATATTCGTGTGCCGGAGGTTCGAGTTATCGATCGTTCCGGAAAACAGCTAGGCATTATGTCAACCTCCGAAGCCCTCAAAACCGCTCAGGCCGAAGGGCTCGATTTAGTCGAAGTTTCGCCAAAAGCCCAACCCCCTGTTGTTAAAATCATCAACTTTGACAAATACCGCTACCAGCAAGACAAGCTGCAACAGGCACAAAAAAAACACCAAAAAAAAGTTGAGGTCAAAGGTATTCGATTATCGGTTCGTACCGGCCAGCATGATTTGGAAGTAAAAGCAGCAAACACGGAAAAATTTCTCACCACTCGCAATAAAGTAAAAATCGAAATGCGTCTGCGAGGAAGAGAACGAGCCAATCACGACTTTGCAATGAACCAAGTTAATAAATTTCTCCAACTCATAAAAATTCCTCACGTTATTGAATCTCCGCCAACGCGTTTAGGCGGATTAATTAATACAATAATCGCGCCAAAATGACACGGGGGTATCATCCGGAATGAAACGAGGTGAAGTCAAAGGACATCTTGTCCATAAAAAAAGATTCCTCAACAGACTCGGAATGATAATTTGTTAATCACTAAACCATTTTATGAAAAAGCAAAAAACTCACAAAGCAACCGCGAAAAGATTCTGGGTTACCGGAAGTGGTAAACTGCGCCGAAGAAAAGCGGGGCAGGATCATTTTAATTCCAGAGAAAATGAAAAAACCACCAAAGGTAAAAGAAAAGACTTGGATGTGGACGATACCAATTCAAGAATTATAGAATTAATACCATATAAATAGGTACTAGCTTTTGGCTAATAGCTTATAGGAATCCCCTACAAGTTACCAGCTAACAAGCTAACAAACGAATTCATGGCTCGAGTAAAACGAGGGACAACCGCAAATAAACGAAGAAAAAATGTTTTAAAACTGACGAAGGGTTTTCGTTGGGGAAGAAAGAGTAAATTCCGAGCGGCCAAAGAAGCGATGCTTCATGCCGGCCAACACGCCTATCGCGGACGCAAACAAAAAAAGCGCGACTACCGTGCGCTTTGGATAACCAGACTTTCCGCGGCTGCCAAAAAGCAAGGTACTTCATACAATAAAATGTTCGCGGAAATAACCAAACAAAGTATCAAGTTGAACCGAAAAGTGCTTTCTGAACTGGCCCTAAATCATCCGAAGGTGTTTGAAAAAATTGTAAAAGCGAAGTAACTCTAAACTAGATTCCGGATCGCCCATGGTTGCGTCCGGAATGACATTTGGAAAAAGAACGGCTCACTTGAGCCGTTCTTTTTATTTTTCAAGTTATATAACAAATAAAACTTATGGACTACTGAATAAATTCAAACGCACCGATGTCGGGAGCAATCCCCTGCGGAATTGCTTGACCGTCAAAATCTACTACAACCAGCGACTTTGTCCCTGCGTTTATTAACTGTGATTCTTTCGTTAAATAAAAATCTTTGGTAAAAATATTTTTAAATTTTGGATCTTGAGAGACCGAGTGTTGGCCATATCCTGTTTGCGCCTGATACTCGGCTATATCTTTATAGCTCTTATCCCCGACCGACGCTATCCCAACGGCCGCCCCAAGATTGTTATAGTCCATTTTTAAATCATTCTCACCCTGCAGTTGCACCGCATACCCCAAAATGTCATAAACAATATTATTAAAAACCTCGCCGCTTTTTATTTCAGACAACGCGAGTCCCGTCCTGGTCAGCGAACCACCCAAACCGTAAACGGTGTTGTTATACAATTTTAAATCATCAACATTTTCCGCGATAATCCCTGACAACTGATTACCATATAAAATATTCGTGGCGAACAAAACCTTTTGGCTGTCGTTTAGCGACACTGCTCCTTTACCTAATTGCGTGGAGATTTGATTTTTTATAATCACCGCCTCTTTTGTGAAATTTATGAAAATTCCGAAATAATCGCCCCCTGCTTGACCATTTTCCGCGACAATATTTTTCTCTATCGCCACATCTCTCAAATTCACATCCACAATACCTGAAAAAGAATTTTCGGTTATTTGATTTTCAATAATTTTTGCGCCATCGGTGTCTTCTAAATAAATCGCGTTTCCGGTATTTTTAGTAATTTCATTTTGAAAAATTTGTATGTCAGAATCTCCTGTTGCCCTAATAACATATCCTCCCATCCCCTCTTGGGCTACATTGTTTTCAGTAAACAGATTCCCCACAATTCTAATTTTCGAAGAATTAGAAATTATTAGAGTCTCGCCCCTATTTTTTCCAAAAACACAGTCTTTCAAAGACACATTTTTGCTTTTTGAAATATCCACGGCCACGCCAACAACTCCGGTAAAATCTATACCTTCCACCACAATATGGCTTTTCCCATCTATCGAAAGGCCAAAAATTTGAGGGTTGTTCCCTTGCCCGTATTTCGAAATAACTATCGGATGAGTCAGTTTTCCCGACGATGAAACAACAAATCTTTTGTCGAGCCGGCTCCCCGCTTTGATTAAAATTTTATCGCCGGGTTTAAATTCGTACGTAGAGACATTGTTAAAACTTTCCCAAGCGGAAGTTTCGAACAGGCCGTCGGCGGAGTCGTCCCCATGTTCCGGATCGATATAAAAAACTCTAATCAAAACGTTCAATTCTTCTAAATTGACAGAGCTATCTATTCCGAAAAAAACTACACAAAAGGCAAGTCCGGTTATAACTAAAAAAATTATCCAATGAAAAATATTGTGGAATTTTTTACTATGCCATTTTTTGTACCAAAAAAATTTATTCAAAATTTTTCGATGTATTTTTATAGAATCAAACTTATAAGTAATAATAACACAAACTTGCCCCACCAGACGAGGGCTTCTCGAAACTAGTTATAGGTCGGACAGGACGGATAGGAAAAAACAGGTGGAATGGGATTAATCAACTTGTCCGCCTAGGGAGGAAGTCGAGAAATATATTATCTTCTCGACTCGGCTAGCGCCTTGCTCGAAGGATATTAACGACGCCAAGGATCCTCGCTCACTCAAAGGATAAATGATTCTTTTGCAAAATGACAGAGGAGGAAGGAGAGAAAGATAATGCAGGGAACTTTTGCGGGATGACAGGGGGGAAAATACGGAGCAAATGCGCTTCTCGACTACGCTCGAATAATAAAGGATGACATGGAAAATAATAAAAAAAATCGGCGTCTTCGTCATTGACTAGCCGACTACAATACTGGCCACCAGCCCGACTCAACAACGAAAGTACGCCTGGCAGAATCGGCAAGCAATTAGACCAGACATGGGCTTTAGCCCCACAAATTGGTTTTCGCCATCGCACAGCTGACAGACCCAAGTCCCGCCTCTAAAAAACTGCAAAGCGACCAAGTGTGGATCCTTGGTCCACGAATAGTCCTGGAGGAACTCGACCCAAAATGGTTTATCTTGATGACGAACGCATTTTGTGTTTGGACAGTAACACAATCCGCCGAGATTTGTAACGACCCGCGTGTTAGTGCCACATGTGGGGCACCAAACCTTCCTCGGACGAACCTCTTTGTACCTGATGACACAAATTAAAGGAGTGATATTATCACTTCTTTTACCCATATTTGTTTCCTCCTATTCTTCTGACTAATTCATATTAATCCAGCAGAAAAATGGGGGCGGAGCAAATACGAGGCGAGCAGGCAGACGGATACCAGCTTGCGACTGGATTCCAAGACGACAGAACCTAGATTCCGGATTTCCCTTCGTCTCCTTTGGGAGACTCTATGAAATCCGGGATGACAATAAGTCTTATACTACCTATTAGACTTATATGACTTATATAGCCTATAGGAATTATACGACCTATAAAGAAATTATAGTCTTACAGGACCTATATGTCGTATAAACAAAAAGACCCGGTTCTTACTTTGAACCGAGCCTTTTTCTGTTACATGTTATTTGTTACCGCCTCGACTCGCGCTAGCCGGACGAAGCGGACATACTACATGATTTTCCTTTATTGTGTTTCTTGTCCGCTTTCGAAATCTTTGATGGCCTGAACTACCCGACCATCTTCTTTTAGATCTTCAATAAACAAGATGTGGACTCGGTTGATATACATTTCATCTACCGGTCCGTGCAACTCGTTACCGAGTTTTACAAGTGACAACTGTTGCTGTTGAGTTGGCGGTGGATTTCCCGGCTCTCCGGTTCCTTGAGTTTGCAGTACTGGAGTAACTTGCAAGTAGTAAATGTTCTCCAAGTGGGCAAAGTCTTTTTCCGTGTCGGTTAGGTCGCCAAAATAAACTTGTCCATTGGTTAGAAACACTGCTTGATATTTAGATGCGGCTATGGTTGAACTCTCACTGCTGAACAACTGCCCACGAAACACCACTCCCAATACCACCAACACTATAACAATAGTTAGAACCAAAAACCATGGTCCTTTGGAAGACTTTTTTGGGCGAGCATGATCCACTTCCGGCACTCCCATTTCATCTTCTCCCTCTCGACCTCCTCGTACCGCGTCAGCGGCACGTCTAATATTTACGTTCATGTTATTTAAGTTTAGTTATAATAATAAATCACAGTCCTAAATCTACCCCTCCTAACCTCCCCTTGTAAAAAAGGGGGGTAAAAAATATATTTCAACACAACAACACTTTCACTTGCGGTTTATTTGTTAAAACTGATAAGTATGGATTGTTATTTTTTTGAATGAACAATCTTTCACCGTCATCTGTCTCGTACAATTCCGCTACCCCTTGATTGCGACTCGTCGCGGAAGCCTCCTGCCAGTGTGTTCCGCGATTTTTAACCAATGAAGAAAAACCCAGTCGAAAGTAAGGAGAAATAAATATTCGACCCAACGCGACGGAGTCCACCACAGTTAGGGTGATTTTTGAATAATCAAGATCAACAACCTGAAGATCAAATGTGTTGTCTGTGCCCTCTTTGGCCAAGCGGACTTCAAAAATTGAATCGTTTGATTCCTGTACACCAACAACCTCAATGGGAATAAGGTGATTGGTGTGACTGATAAGACCGGCGGGTTGGATAAGGCTGGTAGAGTTTACGGAACTAAAAAAACCAAGGCTTACAAAAACCAAGGTATAAGAAAATACCAATGATATTACCAATAAAAAGGTTATATTTCGCTCCCAAACGCGAGATTTTTCTTGTACAAATCCTGCGGGATTGTGCATATTTTTTTGATTTCTAGACAGTCGATTCATTATCCACAGTGTATATATATTATAGCAAATTTAACGAAAATATACGACCACTTCCTTTGGAAATAAGTCTAATGGGTCGGATAAGACTGATAAGTCTAATAGGACACAAAAAGAAGTTAAGGTGCCAAGGGGTAGAAGGAATCTAAAGGGAAAGGTGAGATTGCTTCGTCGTCGGCGCTCCTCGCAATGACAATAAGTCGGATAAGACTAAAAGTCAAAAAGGTTTAAATATTTTCTTAACCACAGATCTGCTCTGAATTTTACACCTCCCCGGACCTTGATGGCAGGCACTTCGTTGCCTGATTTATCTTGTCGAGTTTCCGCCTGCGCCGCGCCGTAAGAATAAAATGTGGAAGGGCTGGACTGATTATTGTACTCCGTCTTTATCCAATCGGCACCGCGAGCAATGTTAGAAACACGAATTTCATCAATAGAGCCGATAAAGTATTGTCCACCACCAAAAACATTACCACCGATTAAAAGATAGGAAGTTGGACTATCGTGAACAGTATCACCGCTTGCTATTGAACCCACAGAATCGCCGTCTTTATAAAAATATAAATTTCCGCCCGTATGAACCAAAATTAAATGCGTCCATACATCATTGGTAGACGCCGTATGGACATAATCAGCGTTTCCGTCCCAGTTTAAAGCCCCAAATTTATTACCGCTACTATTCCACGAACCAAGGCCAATATTTGCGTCAAGGTTGGAGATTATCGGGTCACCATTCCAAAGAGATGGCGAAGCTGTTGGCGGTGTTCCTGTTTGCTTTACCCATGCTTCAATAGTAGCGACCGAAGTGGAAAAATATGATAAATAATCAGTGCCATTATAATGTGCATCATTTCCGTCATAAGAATACGCCCCAACTATCTTTCCAGAAGAATCAGTTGTTGGAGACCCGGCCAAGTTACTCAAGTTCCTACCATTGGATGTTGAATCAGTAGTGTCTGTTAAGTGAAGGACCCACGTATAATTACTATCCCACGTCGCCTCGTTGGTCGGCTGATAACTAGCCGAACCGTTTCCATAGTAAATATACACATCGCGGGAGGAAGTGGAAGAAACAAACGGCACTTCCACCCAAGCTATCAGCTCACCGGTCGTATTAGTATATTTTTCAATTTCATGATCAATTTTTTTTCCTTCCCAGTCGACAAATAATATATCATCTCCTGCGGCAGATGCGACTCTCCCCCCATTGCTGGTATCTGCCAAGTCCGCGTCAGTTACTGAAAACAACATCGGAAAATTTGTGTGACCGGTTGTACCGGAAACTTTATTTGGATCAATGGTTATTTGTTTGCTGTTTGTCCAGGAAGAATTGTACCAGGAAAATCCGCTGCCGGTGCTCGTCCGTACCGCGACCGCGGCCTGTGGCGTTGCGGGACTCGCGGTGCGAGTCGCGACCGATTCCACGCCAAAACTGTAAAACGTATCCGGGTCGGATTGGTTTTGGTATTCCGTGGCTATCCAGTCGGCAGATAGAGTAGAATCTGTAACTCTCAACTCATCTAAACTCCCACCAAATCGATTAGCTCCATTTGAACAATTTTCACCCATTGTTGAACATGTGCTCCCGGTATTAAGAGCAACTGTTGTCACACTGCCAGCTTGACCGTTAACATATGTTCGAACATCTGTTCCGTCGTAAGTCATAGCAATATGATTCCAATTGTTTAAAGTAATATCAAGATTGGAATCATAATCTCCATTACCAACTCCTCCATAACCCCAAAAATATACACTTACGTTATCTATATAAGTTCCAAACATTTGTTTAGTGCTTCCTGCGCCATAACCAAATGGCACATCAACCTCCGTATTGGTTTTATATACCCACATTGAAAAACTCTTTGCGGCGGCTCCTGTAGCAAAATTTGTCAGCCCGGTATCTATATTACTAGTAGAATTATTTAAACTTGCCGCTCCGTCTATTTTTCCGTTAGTAGCAGAAGCGCTGTTGTCTGTTCCGTCGTTATTGTTAGCAGTAGAATCACGGACTCCTAATGTAGCTCCGTTAGGTAGATGAAAAACTCCTCTATAATCACTATCCCAAACCGCTTCGTTGGTTGGTTGGTAACTCGCTCCCGGGTTTCCAAAATACATTAAAATATCGCGAGTGGATGTCGAGGAAACAAACGGCACTTCCACCCAAGCTATCAGCTCTCCGGTGTTCGCGGTATAGCTTTCAATTTCATAATCGATTGTATTTCCCTCCCAGTCGGTAAAGAGCAAATCCCCCGCGGTGCTCGAAGCGACTTTTCCGCCGTATTCAATACTACGCAAATCCGGATCGGTGCGACGGAACAACATTGGAAAATTGCTATGCCCCGAAGCGCCTGTTACTTTGGTATCATCAATAGTAATCACGCGACGATGAGACCAGCCGGTGTCATTCCAACCAACCGTGGAATAACCGCCGGAAACCGCGGACTCCAAAGAATCTTCGCTGTACGTCGTATAGAATGTCGAGGTTGCAGATTGGTTATTGTATTCGGTTTTAATCCAGTCGGCGCTTCGAGCTGTTTCAGCGATTCTTATTTCATCAAGCATTCCATCCCAATACCTCCCCCAAC
>PFAJ01000057.1 GCA_002773695.1 Candidatus Doudnabacteria bacterium CG10_big_fil_rev_8_21_14_0_10_41_10
CACTTAAAGATTCTTTAATTACTCATCTTAAGAATACCCTAAGTGTTTCCAAGGTAGTGGCACAGTACGGTGATCTTGACAAAAAACCCAATTTATGCTAAGATTTGATTTCGAAAATACTCAAAATATAGCAAACAATAGTCCGTAATCATTATGGATAAAAGTTTGCCCTCTTTTGGGTGAAGTTCTTTGGATTTTATAGCTAGCGCAGGCTAGCTAACATTTTCTCGCGCGGGATTTCGAGCGCGTTCAATCCGCGCTGATCCTGCTACAACCCAAGGAGCTGAAAGCTCTTTGACAACAAAATATGGAGGGAACTATGCAGTATATTACGTTGTTCGACTCAATCGGACAATGGATGGCAAACAATTGGCTGTGGGTCGCCATTGTCATCGTGGCGCTTGCCGCGATTCCAATTGTTAAACGGCTTGCTAGGAGATGGCGTGAGGCTTCATTTGCCCTGCCAACCGCTCCAAGCTTGGCCCGACTACGACCGCTTTGGAACCGACTTGCTTATTTTCAAGCAGTCGGGTTCATCGCCCTACTGCTTGCAACCGTGTACGGTATTGTGTTGCACATCCATTGGTTGTGGACTATCTGTCCGCTTGGATGTCTCGTTCTGCTCGGCTACCCAGGATACCTGGTGCGCAAACGCCGAGTAGGGCCGAGTGTTCGCAACACTTTCCTAGAAGCGCTTTCGCTTCTTTGGGTTTTACTATGGTCCATCCAATGGATCATCTAGGCGAAACCAGAAATAGAGGATAAAGACATGGCTGAAGAAGAACAAAAAAAAAGTAAAGACTACGTAAAAAGTGGCGCAGGACATGCCGCCTCAGCAGCTTTCCTGAAAGTCCGCAAGCCGTTTGCCAAATATATCGCGAAAAACTTACCCAATCCCATGCGAAACTGGGCAACAACCTGGTCTGCGGGACTTCCTTTCCTCAGTACATTTATCGCTACCGTCACACCCGATACGGGTCTGTGGAAACAGATCGATGATTTCCAGCAAGACCTGTGCGATGCTGTTCAGGAAGAACTCAACTCGCCTTCTTCCGACAAAACTCCAGCAACTGACGAAGAAAGACGCGCAGCGGAAGCTACCAGGGCCGTGACCCCAGACGCAAGGGAAACCTACTTCCAGGTCTGCGTGGCAGCAGGCAAGTTACCTGAAGAAAAACGTAATAGGTTCTTTGACTGGTATTTGGGCGGTTCCGAAGAACGCAGGACTGCCTTCAATATATTGATAAGGACCGCAAAAAAAGGCGACCTAGACAACCTGCTTAAGGCCTCTATTCCTGAAATTGAGAAGATGCTTTATGGCCTTCCAGCAAAACAATCAATGTCTGCGTCGCTACGACTCATCGATCTGACCAAAGAGCTCGGTGCAGACGCCGAACTCAAAACCGCAACGACCAGTTGCATCGTGGCTTTAGGACTTGAGGAAAATCCTGATAAGTTCTGGTCGGCAGTCGAGTCGCAACTCGGCACGCGAATCCAAACCCTTGAGGATTTCCGAGCCCTCGTTTCGGGAGACACATCCGTCGCGAGGACTATACTCAACCTCAAAACAAAGCCCGGCCAAGGAGTGGCTGAGCGCCTGAACCCTCTCTGGGAAAAAACCAAAAAAAGCGCGAGCGCAACCGGAGAAAAAATTGGCGACGATGTGACCAAAACGGGCGTCGTTACCTGGCTACAACAGGTAGCCCTTCGCACCCAAAAATGGGCAGATAAACCGCTGGTAAAACAAGGAGATAAGTCATGACCAGCCTTATCTTTACGATCCTCGTGCTTGCCGGGCTAGCGCTTGTACTGACAGTTGGCCCAATAAGGCAAGCGGTATTTTCTCTTGTGAGTATTGCGCTCTTTGCTGTAATGGGGCTATTCCAACGCGCAAGACTCAACGTTCCGGCGTGGCTAGGGACGGCGGGAAATTTCTGTGTTCAAGTGGCGACAGGTGTTTACCCACGATTGTTACGGATCGCTAGCCGACTGATCTGGATCCTTCTTGGAACCCTGTTCTTCCTAGCGATTTCTCTGTGGGCCCACAACTGGTCAGCCGCCGCTGTGATCTTCGGACTGTGGGCAGGGTTGCTTGCAATCCTGTACTACGCCTGGAGCGCTATACCGTTCCTGAAAAACCGCGGACCTCGAAAAGGTTTAGGTATGTTGGTAATTGCAATAACTATTGCATGCGCCCTCTGCCTGATCCCTTTCTCGGGAAAAACGGTTATCGGGTCGTTCTTCGACCGGTTCGGGTCTGAACTGCACAAGACCGCAAAGGGAATCGATCCGGACTCACCGGTCGAGATGGAAAAGCCTGAAAGGCAACTTCGTGAAAAAGCCATCAAAGGTAAAATCGCGAAGTACGAGGACCTGATCAACGCTCTCGAGCCGAAAGCCGAACAAGGAGAGCTAGAAATAAGCGACCTCGACGAGCTGAAGCAAAAACGAGGAGAGATAATTAAGCTCAACCAAGAGCTGAAAAATCTCGACTCACCACCCTCAACATCCAACCAGAGAGCGGGGAGCAACCGGGCGACGGGAGGAGTAAGCGCGGCGGAGTTTCTCACCCGCTCGTGGTCGACCTACGTTGTCTTGGCCGTCATCGCTGGGATACTTTTATTGATCCCCAAGGCGCGATGGCTGGCCTATATCTTGCTGGCGGTCGCCCTGCTTGGATTCGCAGGCCAAATTTGGGCCTCTCATTCCAAGGCTTCGGATCTTGCCGAAGAGCAAGCCGAAATCAGGGCCTTGCAGAAACCACCGGACGTCAGAGTTCTCGACGGCGGCAAATCAGTCGTCGTCACCGTTCCCCCGCAAATCGAAGGGGGGATAACCCTCCGAGACACCACCACAAAAAAGACTTTTAATGTTGCTGTCGGCGATAACATACGCGCCAGGGCAACGGGAAAAGTTGACGTTGGCAAAGGCCTCCACGGCCCCGAAGGAGATATCTCCAGATTTGGGAGACTTGTTCTCTTTGTCGACGAAGCCGAAGTCGAGGGAGTAGATAAGCAAGCAAGAACATCCACCTACTACCTCGGCCAACCAGACCTCACGATCCCGATCTACCTTGCAGGGACCGTGCGACTCAAGATTGACATTCCTGAGGAGGGCTACTGCCAAACCGCCAGATGCACTGGCGCTCTGGTAGTCACCCTAGAAAAACAAAGCAACTAGCCCCCAAGGAGGACTAGTCACAATTTCACTTTGAAGGACAAAGGTCACCACCAGGTGCCCGCTGTCCTTCTTTTTTTTATTGGAAAAATATACATTTACAAAATTTGTAGTGGACTGACTCACCAGCTCAATCTCAATTGACACGCCGATAAATCGGCAGACTACAAAAAGAAATCAAAGACACGCCGATAAACTTACCTGCCTGCCGGTAGGCAGGATAGGCATACCCGGCAGACTACGGAGAAAAATCAAGATTGAATAAATAATAAAATTTTTAACCTCTCTGCCCCTCAACTTCGCTAGGGACATCCCTGCCGGCAGGCAGGCCTCCTCGCCAGGAGAGAAGAGGGATGAAGGGATCTTTTGCCAGCCTCGCGCTAGACGCAAGTCTAGACGGATGGGATGACAAAAAAAGGTTTAAATAGCGAAGCAAAGAAAACCCCGAGCTTAGCCTTGAGAGGACGTTGTTTTAAAAAATTTTTCCAAAAATAAAAACTCCTTCTATGGTAGTGATCGTTGTCATCTTTTCAAAGACAAACAAACAACCGACACCACAGAAGAAGTTTTGATTGCTCTAAAAAATTTACTTAAACTGCGGGGCCTTGCTCCAAAGACTTTACTATCGCTGTCAGAATAATCCAGGAAAGTAATACCACTACAATTCCAATAATTGCATTGGTAATAGTCCCTTTAGCTTTTTCCACACCTTCTTCATTTCCTTGCGAGACGATATAGCGGAATCCACCAATTACCAAGAAAACCAAAGCCACAATAAACACAATTGCCAGTAAAAACTTAACAATTGCTCCAATAATACAAGTCACAGAAGCGCCATCTCCACAACCAAAAAATTTCTCTGCAAAACCTTCTGGTTTTTCCTTTGGAATTAAAGGAGCCGCTGAAGCCATTACTGGTGCTAGTAGCATACTTACAATTACCAGAACGCTTGAAATTTTAACCACTTTCTTTATCATAATTTTTTAATAATTTAATGATAATTTATTGCCGACCTTTAGTTTTTACTGCTTTTTTAGGCAGTTTTTACACTTTACTTTCAATTTTAATTATAGAACAATCAGGTATTTTTGTAAAACATACGTTCATTGTGTTTAAAAGCCTCTGGAGTAGCTTCCCCTCCGCCAGGCCCTTTTTCTATCGATTTAACTATCACCGATAAAATTACCCAGGCTAACAGTATTACAACCAGGCCCACCACCGCCCAGATCAAATTTTGTTTGGCAGAAGTAACTGCCTCATCGTTTCCCGCCGAAGTAACATACCGGAACCCGGAAATAACCATAAATAACAGGGCGGAAATAAACGCCAGAGCCAGCAAGGCCTTTATCACTGCCGATACCACGCAACCAATTGTTTTCTCAGCGCATCCAAAAAGACCAGTTGCTAATCCTGTGTCTACCGGGGCAGTGGTTTCTAACTGCGCAGAAACAACGATAGGAGACAATACCAACCCCGATAAAATTATTATAATACTGATTTTTTTTAACAAAGATTCCGCGACTCCCGCCCGCTTCGCTTTCAAAACAACCAAACGGCCCTCTTTGCCCTCGCTCACCTCGTCTCCATGCTTCGCTTTCGAAGCAAGACCAACAACGAGTCGGAGCGGGCGAAGACGGGATAAGTGAGTAAACTTTTTAGAATCACCAGGAGAATTTTTTTTCATACTTTAAATGATGTTAAAAAAATTTGTTAAGGGCCAGGAACTCCGACGTTTCCAGTTTTAACCGTTTCCACGACAATCGAAATAATAATCCACGAAGCTACGATAACAATCATCCCAATCACCGCCCAAAGTAAACTTTGTTTGGCTTTGGTAACTTTTTCTTCGTTCCCACGAGAAACGACCATAGAATAACCGGCAAGTACTACAAAAATTATCGCCACTATAAAAGCCAGTGACAACAACGCTTTCAAAATCGCCGTAAAAATTTCTGAAAAAGTTTGGTACTTTGCTAACTTGAATCTGTCGGCCAAGGACTTAACCGGTTCTAGATCAATCGCCAAAGCTGTGCTGGGAAGTAACGCTACGGCAATCACCATTGCTAAACAAAAACCCAGAAGCAGATTCCTAAAAATATTTTTTTGAAAGATTTTTTTAAGCATAATAATTTTTTAATTTCTATATTTATTAGGATTTACACATTTCTATGTAGTCGCCCATTTATGGAGCTCAACGAGCACCAGGCCGGCCCGATAAATCGGGCAACTACAGAACCTTAACCAGAAAATAGATTGTTGATACCACTTAATATCGCGTAAGCCAAAACCATCAAGACCAATCCCACCACCGCCCATTTGAGAAATGTCTTGGCTTTTGTAATTTGCTCTTCGTTTCCACGAGCGGTAACCATCATTATTCCGCTAACCACAATCATTATGGCGGTAGCAAGAGCGGTGACACCGGTTAATCCTTTCAAAAACGCATTAAACACTCCTAAGAAGTTCGTTTCTTCAATAGGAGAAACAATTGTGTCAATACTCCCGGGATCTAGATTGTCATAATTCTTCCCACCAAAAACATTAAAAACCGCGGAAATTATACTAAAAGAAAATAAAGCGATAAAGAAAGAAATCGCGGACCAGGTAAACCCTTGTTTAGACTTTGTAACCGCTTCCTCTTTGCCAGCAGAAACTACCAATTTGAAAGCGTTGACCAACATAAAACCAAAAGCTAAAACTCCAAACAGAGCGGCAAACCCCCCAAAACCGACAAAAACGATATCGATAACGGTCGCGTTGCGTAAATTAGCGGGTTCAACCGCGATCGGGTTGGGAACCGTGACGTTTTGGGCGTGTGCTTGAACTGGAGAAAGTATTAGGAAAACAAACCCAACTAACGATACAAAAAAAATAAAATTTTCTTTTTTTCCTATACTGTTATTTCTTTGTCTAACCATGGACTTGTTTTGAATAATCTTGAATAAACCAGATAAATTGTCTTTTACGGTAAAAGACAATTACTGGAAGACCAAAGTTTTTTCGGGTCAGACCACCAATTACAATCTTCCAAACCAAAAATTCCCTGTACCAAAAGGTTGATCATTGCAAAAGATAACAAGACGAGGGAAAACCCAATTATTGCTCGGGTTAAACCATCTTTTGCGCCTTGCAGTTTTTCCGGGTTGCCCAAAGATGCCATCATCCCCCAACCGGAAAGCAAAATATAGTATAGAGCGACAATAACAGAGGCGGCGAGTAAAAAGTTAATCAATCTGACGATTAACAAAATCAAATCCAAAAATTCACAATGGGGTTTCGTGGTTGAAGTTCCGCAAGGGACCAAAGAAAATCCACTTTGCGTTTGCGCGAATGTAATATCAGGAACAAGTACCGCCAAAAGTATCAACGCCACAATAAATATTTTGACGCTTTGTTTTCCTAAAAAATAATTGAACGACATATTTTATTAATAAATCCCTTTTGCTTTTTTACCACAATCTGATTGGACAAAACGGGTAAAAAATATTTAATAGTCACTTATATTATCGTAATAATTCATCAAGTAATCGATTGGCCGTGCTAACCGCTTGATTTGAAGACTTCCCTCGTAAAACAACATCTTCTATCATCGCGGCAAAAATCGCTTCAACTTTTGCCATGTTTGGTTTATAAAAAGTTTTCGCGGTTAAAGCGGCCTCTGCAAATACCCCAATTTCCGGATTGGAAATCTGAGTGGCAATAATACTTTTACGCGAGGCAGGCAACTTATTTTTAGCATAGTAACTTTTCAGCGACTCGTCCGAGGTGGCAAATTTCAAAAAATCCCAAGCCTCATCAGTATTAGAAGAGGCCTTCGATACTGCTTCGGCAAAATAGTTAGCGAAATTGACTCGCGGTTTAGACAAATCGATTTGTGGGACCGGAGCAATACCAATATTCAAAAATGGAGCTTTGCTTCTAATTGTTGGGATCAAATATGAATAAGAAAACATCATCGCGGTTTGCCCGGCGGCAAATGCGTCGATGGAATGACTGTTCCCGTTGTTCCAGGTATATGTTTCTTTGGACGGATTAGCAAATTGCGCATAAAACTCCAAAGCTTGTTCCCCCGGTGAGTATCTGACACCGTCCGGACCAACCAAATCTCTTGAAATAATGGAGTTGCTACGAGAAGCGTTATAGACTTGAGATCCGTTTTGCAAAAGTAACAGTGATAAAATATCGGTGGAACGGTTGATGTTGGCATACGTCCCCATGGCGACACCGTTCACGGTAAAATTCCCGAACCGATCTTGCCTTGTTATTTGTTTTACCGCCTCAATCATTTCTTCCCAGGTCCTTGGCGGGGTAGCAACGCCGGCGCTTCCGAGTAAATCTTTATTATAAAACAAAGCCAAAGTATCGACGGAAAATGGAACGGCGTAAAGCTTTCCTTCTTCATCGTACAAATCTTGCGACGCCACATCCACAAAGCTGTCTTGGAACTCACGCGCGCTAAACAGCCCCTCTGCCGCCGGTTCCAGCTTATTTTTATATAAGGGGACCCAATCGTTATGAATAGAAAAAATGTCAGGACCGGCTCCCGAAGCAAACGCCTCTAGTAAATCTTGCTCGTAGGTAGCGACGTCTTTTTTTACTATCGTAACCTTGACATTTGGGTTAATTTTTGTATAATTTTGTACAATTTCTCGAAAATTTTCAGAATCATCAAACAACTTCCAAAAAACCAAGGTCACTTTTTCACCGCCGCCGCCGCCGCCTAACGGCCCGCTACAAAACTGCGCCATCAAAGTAATGGCAAGAAAAGCTGACAGAAAAACTAAAATTCTCTTTTTCATTTGTTTTAAAACCCTACTAACAATTTTTTTTCAAGAAACTCTTCAAGGGTGATCTGATTTCTTTATCTCTCAATCCAAAATTTATATTTGCTTTCAGCAATCCAAATTTTGATCCCAAATCATAGTATTCCGCGTCAACCTGCTTTGCAAAAACTTTGCGCTTTTTCATTAGCCTCGCGATCGCGTCGGTTAGCCACAGCTCGTTGTCCCGCAAAGGAGTTTTGACCAACTCGGGGAAAATATCCGGAGTCAAAATATATCCGCCAATCGAACCAATCCTTGATTTGGTATTTTTCGGGCCGGGCTTCTCTTTTATTCTAGAAACCTCAACAATCCCTTTTTCCACTTCCTCCCCCTCAATCATCCCGTATTTTGTCGTCCCTGCCACATCGGTTTTTACTCCTGTTAAAATTGGTGATTGATATTTATCAAACGCTTCAATCAACTGTTTTATGCGAGGCTTCTTGGAAACAAAAACGTCATCACCCCACGCAACCGCAAACGGTTCATCAGAAATTAAATGCTTGGCGTTTAATATCGGCGTCCCGTTTCCATAAGGACCTTTTTGCCGAATATAAATAAAATTCGCAAGTTTCGCGATATCACGAATTTGTTTTAATCTTTTTTGTTTCTTGGTTTTTTTGAGCCATTGTTCAAGTTCCGGTTGATAATCAAAATGATCCTCAATCGCTCGCTTATTTTGCCCGGTAACTAAAATAATGTCTTTAATCCCGGATGCAACGGCCTCTTCTACAATATATTGCACAATTGGCTTGTCCAAAATAGGCAACATTTCCTTAGGCAAAGCTTTTGTGACAGGTAAAAATCTGGTTCCTAGCCCTGCTACCGGAATTATTAACTTTTGCACTTTTTTCATATCCAAATTATAATAAAAAACTTGGAAAAAAGCAAAATTACCAATCGCGAGTTCAATGAGTAAGTGCAACACCTAAGGTAAACTTAGGTTATGAAGCAATATCAACAACTAGGCATAGAAGAACGGGAAAAGATACAATTAGGGCGTTGGGCGAAGAAATCAGTAAGAACAATAGCTGAAGAACTGGGAAGATCCCCTTCAACTATCAGTCGTGAGCTAAACCGCAACTTTCCTCTGGAGCATAAGGTCTACGCTCCGAGATTGGCCCAAACACGAGCCTCTACGACAGTCATGATTAGAGGCAAAAGACCAAGACTTAAAAATTCATTTATTAGGCGGTATGTGATTGCCAAGTTAAAAGATGATTTCTCTCCGGAACAAATCTCGGGCAGATTGACTGACGAACATCCAGAGTATTCTATTAGTCCAGAAGCTATCTACCAGTTCATTTATGCCCAATATGTTCGAGATGGATTTGGAGAATGTATCGGACTGGATCTAAGAAAATATTTGAAACGAAAACATAAAGTTCGAAAACCAAAGGATCTTCCTTTTCCCAAGGAAACAGGCAAGATCCCTGATACCGTTAGTATTCTTGAACGTCCAGAGATTGTCGGTCAGAGAGTTAGAATTGGCGACTGAGAAGGAGATTCTATGGTCTCAAGGAAAAGCTTTGCTGGGTTAAATACCTTGGTTGAGCGAAAAAGCGGCTATATTTTGATTTCAAAACTTCACAAGGTTGGAAAAGATGAAACTACTGATACCGTCATTAAAAGAATGAAGAATATTCCTGCTGAATATCGACAAACCCTAACTTTAGATAATGGGAAGGAAAACTTTGGACACAAAGAGATTAAAACCAAGTTAAGTATTGATGTTTACTTTGCCAGAACCTATTGCTTTAACGATCGGGCAACTAACGAAAATACCAATGGCTTAATTAGACGCTACTTACCTAAAGGGACGGATTTTGCTAGAGTACATCCAAACACCATCAAAGCGATTGAACGGAAACTTAACAACAGACCTCGGAAGAGACTAAAATGGAAAACACCCCACGAAATATTTAAGGGTATTGCACTAGAACATTGAATCCAGCAATTTCTAATTAATTATAGAGCTTACAAGGTTGAGCCAATCCCGAACTTGATCCGGGGAAAGAAATCGACCAAACCTTATGGCGCAGCCGCCGCAAGGCCGGGCTTTGACCGGCCGGGGATGGTAAGTGTTTAAGTCCTATAATTATTATATTTATTCTTCCCTTGGCCGATATTGCAAGGCCTCACTAACGTGTTTTTGGAGAATATCCTCCGAATCAGACAAATCCGCAATTGTTCGCGCCACCTTTAAAACACGGTAATAAGATCGCGCTGACATATGCATAGAAGTTAAAGCTGTTTTTAGAAGCTCTTGGCCCGGTTTATCGATAACGCAAAACTTCTTCAACTCGTTGGTCCCCATTTCGGAATTTGTCTGTAAATCCGTGTTGTTTTGACTAAAACGTTGTCTTTGTCGCACGCGTGACCGTTCCACCCGAGCGCGAATTTTTTCGCTTGATTCGGATTCTTCGGTACTGGAAATTTTTTCATAGCTAATTCGGGGCACTTCCGTGTGTAAATCAATTCGATCTAAAAGCGGACCGGAAACTTTTTTGTTGTACTTTAAAATCTGCCCGGGAGAACAAATGCAATTTTTTTCAGGATCGTTGTAATACCCGCATGGACAGGGGTTTTGGGCCGCCACCAAAGTAAACCGGGCGGGAAATGTCAGTGTTCCTTGCGCTCGGGAAATTGTGACCACCCCGTCTTCAAGCGGCTGACGTAAACTTTCTAAAACAGATTTGTTAAATTCTGGTAACTCGTCCAGAAATAAAACTCCGCGATGAGCCATGGATATTTCACCAGGTTTCGGAGTGGACCCGCCTCCCACCAAAGAAACCGCCGAGGCGGTATGATGAGGACTTCTAAATGGCCGGGAGGTCACCAGGGGTTTTTTTATCGAAAGCAGTCCGGAAACGCTATAAATCTTGGTTGTTTCCAAAACTTCTTCTTCATTTAATCTTGGTAAAATTCCCGCAAATGCCTTGGCTAATAAGGTTTTGCCACTACCGGGCGGACCGGTCATGGCGAGATTGTGACCACCGCTTGCCGCTATCTCCAAAGCGCGTTTGGTGTGTTCCTGACCTTTTATATCTTTCATATCTACCGTGGCTGAAGAAATCGTCATCAGAGATGCTATATCCTTTTCCGGATGAGGTGTTATTGGTTTGATATTTTGTAAGTGTGAAATTAACTCTTTTAACGATCCCACGCCAATTACTTTTAAACCTTTCACCAAAGTCGCTTCTGATAAATTTTCTCTTGGCACAAATATTTCTCTAAACCCTTTTTTCTTAGCAGACAAAGCGATTGGCAACACCCCGGAAACCGCGCGAACCTTGCCGTCGAGTGCCAATTCACCTAAAAAGACTTTGTCGGAGGCTTCAAACATTAATTGTCCGGAATTTACCAAAATCGAAATTGCTATAGGCAAATCAAAAACCGAACCAACTTTGGGTAAATCAGCCGGGGCCAGGTTTATTGCCACTCGAGTCATAGGAAAAACTGCATCAGAGTTGGTAATTGCTGACCGAACCCTCTCCTTCGCCTCTTTTACTGCGGTATCCGGCAATCCCACAACGATAACATTCGGAAGTCCTGATAAAATATCTACCTCCACTTCAATAATCTCGGCCTCAATCCCGACGACGGCAGCAGAATAAATTTTAGTTAGCATAAGGATTTATTGTTTCTGGCAGAATACCTCTAAAGCTCGCTTTAGAGATTGTTATTCCCTGACCTTGAATTGTAAGACTTTCTTTTATGTTATCGCGATCCGTCCGAGGCGTCGTTAATATCCTTCGAGTGAGGCGCTAGCCGAGTCGAGAAGATAAAATAACGTAGTTCTCAACTTCCTCCAAAGGCGGACAAGTCGTTCGAACGGTAATGTTCAAACCACTAAAATTATTATTTCGTGCTTTTGATTTTTAACTTGCTTGTAAATATCCAAACCAAAATTCCTAAAACAATCCCAATATCCGCCAAATTCCAAGCGCCTCGTAACCCAAATAATCCCAGATGAAAATAGTCGTAAACAAAACCGTCTACCAATCTAAAATATAAATTTGATACTGCTCCGCCGAAAATTAACCCGAAGCCAAGAGAAAATAAAATATTATATTGAATGAAATTAAAAATATAAATCCAACTAAGTATTCCCATAACCGCGATAGAAATAATATATACTACCCCCAGAGGGATTGGGATACTAAATACGAAACCTAAATTTTTTTCAAAACCAATTTTTCCGGAATCAACTACCCACAAAGTAAAAAACAAATTTCCCAAAAACAAAACAACGGCCGAAATTAACGCCGTTGTTATTTTTATTTTAACTTTCAACATTTTAGTTTGTTTAGTAACTAACCCGCTAACCAGAATGCTTTACACATGTATCAACTTCCGGGGCAACTTTCAACCTTGCCTCTTCAATGTCTTCTCCACCTACCAAGCATTTTCCATAGGTACCATTTTCAATTTTTTCCAAAGCGATGTTTACTTTTTGTAGCCGGGTTTCCAAAACTTTTTCTTTTCCCAAATTGGTTTCGTACTGGGTAACTTCTTGAGCGTTATCATCTTGCGAATCACCCATGTTGGGAAAATCAGATTTATAATCTTCCCTTGATTTTGTATCGGTTAGCGGACCCAATTCGGAAAGTAACTCTTCCAAACGTTTTTTCTCGGTCATTAACTTTACTTTGTTTTCCTTGATCAAATTTGTGTTCATAAATTTTTTCCTCTCCCTCTTTACAAGGGGAGATTTAAGATAGGGGGGTTATAAAATCCATGATTAACTAATTCCGGCTGAGACCTCCCCTAACCCCTCCTTGTAAAGGAGGGGAGAATAATTATTTCACTTTCCTATAGTATATAAAAAAGTCTAGAAAAAATCCAGACATGCTAAACGCCCGTCGGACGGGCCAAAATAATTAAATATGTACCCCGGAACGGGCGTTTTAGGAAAGTCTCCTAAAGATAGTCTTCGAACAAGGTCAGCTGCTACTTAAGATTCAAGTAACAATTGTCCTTGCTCGAATGCTACCATTCTGTGGAAACTCCCTGAATGCCTTATATTCTCCAGCACATTTTATAAGGAACAACTCCAAGCCGTTCTTGTGGTTATGACTCACTCGTGAGAGCAAGAGAAACCTTTTTTTTAGTTTTTATTTTCTTTTGTTTGAACGGTTTTTGTTTTTGTTTTGAAAAAAATCGTGTAGGTGGGCTGGATTCCACCTGCGACGAACAGCAAGGAGAAAGGTTAGCTGCCACGCGCGTGACATTTGGTGTTGTTGGTACTTTGCCAAACTTTCACCTTCCTTACCTATAGGTCGTAGAGTCAAAATAAAAAGCCGCTTTCCTGCGGTCTTTAATATTCCCTAATTAATGAACGATTATATTACTATTTTAGCAAAATTTTAAACCTCTGTCAATAGCCAAACCTTAATAAAATCAAAATTGGCTTGTGGATAATTTTAGATGTGTAAAAATTTTTATTTAAATAGTTTGTCCAGATCTTTTTCAGAAAAATTAAAAAAATCACTATTAAAATAAGTGCTCAAAGGACTAAGAAGACTACTGTTATAATCTTGGGTAATTCTTTGGTCGAGAAAAATTATTTGTTTTTCCCCAACCCTCGTTTCACCGGAGTTTATGAAACGAGAAACTATCTGACCAATTCTTACAACAGTCTTGGGCATAATGAAATCAGAAAAAACTGTATCTTTGTCGTAAAGGACTTCAAAAATTCCCGGTACGTCGTAAGGAATACGTAAAACTATTAACCGGTCGGTTCGAGGCAATACAAATTGGTTTCTTAAAAAATTATGTACCGTTAAAAACCAAACCGGATCTTTTTGTTTACTATAAAATTCCAGATTTTTCCATTGGTGCCCGCTAATCCTCTGGGCGACTACTCTTTTTTTCCAGTCCTTTTTTGGCAAAGTTTCAAAAGTATGTTCCAAATTTTTTTGAGCGCTGAACAAAACCAGCGTCCGCCCTTTGAACTTAGGAATAAGCTTTTGTAAAAAATCCAAGGTTGCTTTTTGTACGTTTGGGTTTTTGGGAGAAGGAAAACCTTCTGGAAGAAATACTTGTAATATGGTTTTTTTAGTTTTAAGTTTTATAACTTCGGCATTGATAACTTCCAAAAAATCTGAATAATAATCCTGTACGGTTTTGGAGGAAAAAGAGCCTGTTATCGCCAATGTGTCAGCTTGTCCCAAATAAGAAGATGAAAACTTTTTATTTCTGTATTTCAATTTCACCTGACCACGATAAGCGTCCAACCAATGCAAAACATTGGCGCTGGGAGACACGAAAACCTCTGTTAAAAAATGACTGACATACAAAAGTTCTGTGGTGAATAATTTTAAATCCGGGTTTTCATTCTCGAGATGCTTGACTGCTTCCACTAGCAAATCAATTTTTTTTGCAAGTTTTGTAAAAGCTTGTTGTGGTTTCAAAAAAACCTCTGACTCTCGAAAGTCCTGATCGATAACTCGTTGATTGCTGACAATCTGCGCTGCTTGCAGGCTCATTTCCAAAATCCCAAAAGATAAATCTATATCATTAAAAATTTCCGAAAACATCCCCTTAATTCTTTTTTCCGCGCCACTTAAAACTCCAGTACTATTTTGTGGGTCGTAAAACAATCCGACAATGCTCCGAACTTGTTTTAAAGATAAAACATTTGTGGCTTTAATATTTATCTCCTTCTCCAAATTGTAGACGTCCCAGAAAAGCGCGAAGTTAAATTTATGACTTTCTATTTTAACATACTCCTGCCAAGCTTCGTGGCTTGTCAAAACCTTCTCTGACGATTTATAGGATTTCAAAATTTTTGCCAGTTCACATGTTTCTCCTTTTTTCAATTTGTGCGATTCGCAAATCTCGATATGACCCGTTATCAATTTTCTAAAAACAAATTCTTCACCTGACAAAGGTAAAGATAATATATTTTTTTTATCCGCCGTATCTTTCCAAACCAATATCTTTAACAAAAATTGTGTCAATGAATTAGAAGGTTTTTTTAAATTTAATAACTTATTAAACTGATATTCGCAAAAATAATTCTCAATGCGATCAAACACCGCGTATCCGTTTTTTTTAGCATCTTTTTTTACTTGCTCAAATTCAAAATTGGGCAGACTTAAAAGTATATTTTTTAAACTTTTTTTCCCTCTCAAAAAATTCTCAACACTCTCAAGCCCTTGAAGGTCAAATGGCACATCTACAAAAAAAGTTCCTTTTTTATCGTAAATTTCTGAAAAATCTAAAGCCTCTTTACTGACAAGATTTTCTTCATCAAACAATGCCCCTTGTTTCAGGTTTTCAATAGGTTTGGAAATTGGTTCAGTGACCTTCCCAACAACCAATTTTTTATCTCGTGTTCCCAGCGAATTCATCAAAATAAACAAATCGCGGTAAACTAAATCGCTTGATTTGAGCAATTTAGTCGCGTCTTTTCGTAACGAGGCAGGAAGATTTTGAAAAGATTTCATTATTTCATAAAGTAAAATTGCCGCCGATTTAGAGTCGTCCAAAGCCCTATGGTGATTTTCAAGCAGAATATTAAAAAACCGCATTAAATATTCGAGATTATAAAACTCGGCTTTTGGGCAAAAAACCTGAGCAACCTCTTTGGTATCAATACTATCTTGTTTAAAATCCAGTCCGTGTGATGCCAAAAATGCAAGGTCAAAAGAAATATTTTGCCCCACAATCACGTAATCGCCAACAAATTTTTTAAATCTTGGCATTACTTCTTCCCATTCAGGAGCATTTTTAACATCAGCTTCAGAAATGTTGGTTAAATCTTGAATAAACTGCGGAATTGGGATCTTTGGTTTTACCAATTGGGTAAATTCTTCTAAAAACCTGAATTGACCGGTTTTTGTTATTTCAAATAAAACAGCTCCGGCTTCTGTGATGGAGTCTTTTTTGGGGTCTAGCCCGGTTCCTTCCAAGTCTAAAGCGCAAAATTTCATAAGCAATACCAATATACTAATGCATACTAATAATTATACTAATAACGATTCCTAAAGCGAGCTACGAGGGGTATTCTGCCGGAAATAATAAATTTCAATTCTTACCATTAGTATTAATGCGGATACTAAACTACTTCCGTCTGAAGACGAAAGATCGCGTTAAACGTTAAACACTGAAGCGTCCTTCTCGCCCTGTAATCCCGAGCCGTCCCTTGTCATCCCGAACGAAGCCGAGGGATCCCTTGTCCCACTAATTACTAAAGACAAGCGATTCCTCCGTTACCTCCTCGACTCCGCTCAGAGTCAGGTCGGAATGACAAGGAGAGGAAAGAATCACTCTTGAAAGGATGGTCTGAAGCCTGGGGTTCGCTCCCAAAAAGGGATATTAACATCAACGTATTCTTATTGTAAATGCAATCCGTAAAAAAACAAAATCCGCTCACTGCGGAATTTGTTAGAAATTTGTAATTAGTAAAGTTATTGACTTTCTTGATCCTCTTCCTTCGGCGGGCCTTCTTTAAAAGCTTTTCTAATACCCGCGTCAATTGCTTTGGTAATTTTTGGATTTTCTTTCATAAAAACTTTTACATTTTCTCGGCCCACACCCAATTTTTCTTCCTCAAAACTGTAAGAGTTTCCAGATTTTGAAATTACTTTATATTCCACCCCGACATCCAAAAGGTCACCCACATAAGAGATCCCTTCATTCCACATAATATCAAACTCGCAAACCTTAAATGGCGGAGCGACTTTATTTTTCACCACTTTCACTTTTGTCCGACTACCAAGGATTTTATCGCCCATTTTAATCTGGGCCCGGCGACGAATGTCCAACCGGACCGAAGAATAAAATTTTAACGCCTGTCCACCAGTGGTGGTTTCCGGGTTGCCAAATATCACGCCGATCTTCATGCGAATCTGGTTTAAAAATACCAGAGTGGTTTTGGTTTTAGAAATTGTAGCGGTTAGTTTACGAAGCGCCTGGCTCATAAGACGCGCGTGAAGACCCATATGTGAATCACCCATGTCGCCTTCTATTTCGGCACGCGGCGTAAGCGCTGCCACCGAGTCAACAACAATAATATCCATAGCATTGCTACGCACTAAAGTTTCAACAATTTCCAAAGCCTGCTCTCCGGTGTCCGGTTGTGAAATTAGAAGGTCGTTTAGATCAACACCGATGTTTCCGGCATAAATCGGATCCAGGGCATGCTCCGCATCGACAAATGCCGCCAACCCGCCTCTCTTTTGGACCTCGGCAACCATATGCATTGCCAAAGTGGTTTTTCCAGACGACTCCGGTCCAAATATTTCCACCACTCGACCGCGGGGAACCCCGCCAATACCAAGCGCGAGATCCAATGAGATCGAACCTGTCGGAATAGCTTCCACATTCATAGTCTTTGCGTCCTGCAGTCTCATAATCGAACCATCTCCAAACCGCTCCTTGATTTGGTCAATAGCGACTTCCGCAGCTTTCCATTTCCCCACTTGTTCGTCTTGTTTGGTTGTTGTTTTTTCTTTCGCCATATATTTTTATAAAATACTAATCGATACGAATATACGAATTCTTAAAGTCTAAATTTAAAGTTATAGTTGCCGATATATATACCCAAAGACTATAACTGATAACCATACTGGCTGCTAAACCCGATAACTAAAAACCAATTCATATATTCGTATAAATTCGTATTTCGTAAAAAAACCCGTTAGATTATTATATCTTTCAATAACCCTCCGGTCAAACCGTTATCTGGAAAACCGAATCCCTGATAATACTTCTCCGGGGCGACCTAAAACACCTAAATCCTGCCCATTATAAACAACTCTTGTTGACCCAGCATTGCCGGTAGAAAGTAATAACTCGGTATCAGCCACAAAAACTTTTTTTTCTCCGGCAGGAATTGTTTCTCCTAAAAAAACTTCTTCATCAGCTTGAACCTCTATCCAGGCGTCTTGAGGTCCAACTGACACTACGACAATAATATTGTGATCCAAAACACCCTCCGAATCATCTGTCTTAACATCTAATGGGCTAACAACAATAACTCGTTTGACTTCTGTTGATTTTTCAAATTTATTTTGAGCCTTTATCAAAAGTTGATTTGTCCCTTCCGCTAAATTTAGTACCTGTTGAAAATCTCCGGACTCTTCCACTAAAATTTCCTGTTCATTAATATAAACCCTGGCACCCGCTTCGGTTTTACCGCGCAATAAAATACTTCGGGAAAAAATACTGGTATCTTCAAAAGGCGTGATAATTTCCAGTGGAGGAGCGGCTGAAACCGATCTAACCTGCCAGACCAGATAACCAACGGCTACGATACTTAAAAAAAATACAAAGGTTAACGTAAGAGTTTTTGGAGTAATGGTGAACTGTGGTGCTGAATATTTAATATTTTTTTTAGAACTACCTGGTTTTATAATTTCATCAAGCCCTCGTTCTTGTTCAAACTGATCGATCAAGACCTGTGATGGCGCCTCGTAAACCGCGGCCAAACTTTTTAAAAATCCTTTTACATAAACATCCGCCGGCAACCCCTCGTAGATACTTTCTTCCAAACGTTGCAAAGAACGAATTGGAATTTGGGTAAGACGAGAAACCTGCTCACGGGTAAGCCTCATTCGTTTTCGGGCGTCTTGTAAATACTCGCCCAAAGTCTCTATTTGAAGTTTTTTAGTTTTAAACGCGGTCATCTTTTATAACTTAGGTTAAGTGCATAGATTACTATAGCATTTTAACGCTCAAAAGGGCAGCCCTTTTAGGGCTCTCTACTAAACCCATAAATCGTATTATTAAAATTTAATTTTTTTAAACTTTGTCTGCTTGCTCCCAAAGTTTCTGGAACAGTATTCCCAGAGTCTGAGCAATTGCAGAGCTTTCGATATAGGTAGTAAGTACTTGATGACCAAGCGCTGTGATTGCGACGCTATTACCAAAAATTACTATTTGGCTATCTAATTGGAAGTTGTCCAATTTTTTTACTTCAATCTTTAATTTTTTATACTCCTCTTGTTTTTTTGGTGTTGTAACATAATTACTGCGTGGCACCAAGGCCTGATGGGGAATATTTAGAAGGCGTTGCTTACGCGCCTGTTTTTCGATGACCTTTCGTAGTGTTTCATTATCCCTATCAATATAAGAAGCAAAAATTTTTAATGGTTGTTTTTTTTCAAGGACCAACTTATGGATTTTTTTTATCCCTTCAATTCCCAAATAATAAGTTACAAATGGTTTTGATGATTTGATTTGGAACTGTTCGGTTAGTTTGGGTAAGATGGATTCCAGCTCTCTTGCGGCCATTCCTACCCGCTCTTTTTCATCTTCCATTATATATTGAAGGTTGGTAGGAGAAGCGGGACGAAACCTGGTTTTTTTTTCAATTCGTACTTGCTCGCATAGTTCCTTTTTCTCGAGCGTATAAAGAATATCGTATAAATTACCCCGTTTCAGGCCGGTTTCGAAGAGCAGGGGTTTGATCGAGGTTTGCCCAAGCTTTAAAAGCGCTTCGTAAACAAGCACTTCTTTAGCCTGCAAACCTAACCTTTCTAGTATATCTTGATACATTAGTCTAATTTAAGGACTTTTATATTATTAGGACTTATGAATTTTACCGCCTTGAACGGGTTCCCCTTACGCTTACCGATTCGTATTTTTTAAAAAAATTCCCAATAAAGTCAACCTTCGCCCCTAAACATGATCTCCTTGCTGGAAGGGAGCCTATTGAAGTGCGTAGGTCTTGATTATATCAAAATTACAAAATTTGTCAAATGGTGCTGACAATTTCCGTAAAGTATTATAAAAATGTTTATTTTCGGGCTTTATATTGATTTTGAAAAATCTAAAATCGTCATTTTTTATTGATAATAATACAAAATTCAGATATTATCTTAACGGAGTTAATGGTAAATTTGGACTGCTGAAAACCTAAAAAACTGTCATACTGAAGGCAAATTATTAAGATAAATTAAAATGACTTTTAAAAAACTGTCCATTTTGCCAGTCCACTGATGTTAAAAAGAATGGGAGGAAACGAGGCCTACAGCGATATTACTGCCTTGATTGCTACACCTACTTTACCAGTAAGAAGCGGCCAGTAAGGCTACAGAAGAAACTGTTTAAGGAATATATCTGGCAACGGCAGACTGTCAGGCAATTGGCCGATAAGCATCAGCGGAGTGAGAAATGGATTCGTCAGCAGCTGGATAAATCCCAGCCTAAAGGCTTCTACCTTCATCCGCGGCCAGTGATCGGCATTGCTGATGTCACCTTCTGGAGCCGGGAGTACGGGGTGCTGGTAGTCAGGGCTGCGGATTTAAAACAGAACCTTTGTTGGTTGGAAGTTAAGACCGAGACTGCGGCAGCCTACCAAGAGGCCAGAGATATACTGGAGGACTTAGGATTTACTTTCCAAGCCATTGTTTTAGACGGAAAACCAGGCATTAAAGAAGTATTTAGCGGTGTTCCAATACAGCACTGCCAGTTTCACCAGATTAAGACTATTAACCATTATTTGACCCGAAGGCCAAAACTACAGCCTGCAAAAGAATTACGGACCATAGTTTTAGCCTTAACCGAAGTCACTGAAGAATATTTTACTATACTGCTGAATCAGTGGCATGAAAAGTGGAAAGAGTTTTTAAAAGAACGAACCACTGACCCAATTACTAAAAAATGGTTTTACACTCACAAGAGAATCAGGTCGGCTTTCAGAAGTTTAAACACCAATCTGCCTTACCTATTTACCTACCAGAAATATCCCGAACTTAACATTCCTAATACTACTAATTCACTAGACGGCAGTTTTGGCCAGTTAAAGAAACTATTAAACGTCCATAACGGATTAAGGCAACAGCGCCGATGGAAACTAATACAGGAAATCTTAAGGAAATAGCAGTCCAAATTTACCATTATACCTATTTAGTTAGAAACGATATCCTACAACGGAGAAGAACACAACATCAGAGACAACATTCTGGTAGTAACCCTCAACCAAACTAAAAACAAACTCAAAACCTTCAATCAAACCTTTATTCTAAAAAGAAAGGAATTGCAAAGAGTAACCTACAATTCCAAAAAATACCAATCCACCATAATCACCCTCGACCACGGTATCAAGCGCGAAATTCAGCCCGGCATTAAGCTTTTGCAATTGGAAACAGAGCAAGGTAAAATTAAAGCAAGTATTAAATAAAAATATGAAGCAAAATAAAAAGCTGTTTTTAATATTAATAGTTTTTGTTATTTTACCTTTAGTCGCGGTTTATATAATAGGACTATTATCAGAAATAGGTAAATTTAATTTCAGCACGGAGACCGGTAAAGTAATTTTGAACATTGGTATTTGGATTAGT
>PFAJ01000026.1:0-3190 GCA_002773695.1 Candidatus Doudnabacteria bacterium CG10_big_fil_rev_8_21_14_0_10_41_10
AATCATTAACTTAACTGATCTTGCTCCCGGGGACATATCGCTGAACAGTTAAGCGGACATTTTGCTGACTTGCTACACCCTATGGTTTAAGTTTGTAAAATCTTATCTTTTTTTACAGAAAGTATTATAGAAAAATATATAGCGACAAAAACAATCACGCTTCCAACTGTCTGAAATAATAATGAAATCTCGTCAGTATATTTTAGCCAGCCAAGTTGAAACAACATGTTATTCCAGTCATGTCCGCTGGTGTCACCACCCAGAAGCGGCAACTGCATTTTGATAGCGTCACCGGCGTAGACAGAAACCTCTAAAAAATTTTGCCCGACCCAAAAAAGTAACAATACTGAAGAAAAATATTTCCGCTTCGCGAAAAAATAAAAAACTAACACAATAGGAATCAGAATCTGAAGAATAGTTCCCCCGGCAATTGTCATAAAATCACCAAAAGGCATAAAAATTATATGGCCTGCTTCGTGAAAAATCAGATCGATGTAGTTGAAAAAATTCCATCCGTCTGGATTTATAACAACACGCAAAAAATACAAACTCACCACACTCACAACGGCGAGTTTTATCCAATCACGTTTTTTTCGATACGCAATAAAATTTTGTTTCATTTGAATAGGCACTAATACCTAGTAGTGCTTTTTTTATTCGCTCCTAGTAACAAGGGTTACCCTTGTTTTGTATTGTGTCAAAGGCTCCCTTTGGCTCCGACTCTAGAAAACCAAAAAGTTCGGGTTAATCAACAGTATCAATCCCAACACTACCATCAGCAAGCCGCCAATCAAGTGTGAGAAGCGGGTATATTTTCCGGTCAGGCCAATTTTATCAAAACTATAAAGCGCGATCGCAAAGACAATCAAGTCATCGAGCATATAACCGCTTAAATAAAGTCCGTTATAAAATTGCTCGCCAAAAAACGATAACTGGTTGATGTCTAAAATTTTGGTAAACGTCTGCGGGATACCAATACTGCAGGCGAATTCAAAAATATTTACCGAAAGCGCCAGACCAATGATTCCAATCGCCGTAACAACGGTAATCGGTTTTTGCGCAAACTCCTGCACCTTTTTGGCAATCTTAGCGCGCTGTTGAAGGTCAGTCACTTTGCATTCGTCCGTGGCAATTTTATATTCCCGTAAAAAATAAATTCCGGCGCCAACCGCGACAACCCCGATAATCGGCGTGATAATGCGGTCCAAGCCGATAAAATCCCAAGCGTAAAGCCAGACGTTCAAAATCAAATAATACATCAGCGCCTGCGCCACCAAAAATAAACCCGCAATTTCCCACATCCGCCGTTTGCTCCCAACCGCGACAAGCGCGCCGAGCAATAAAACCAGCACCCACATCGCGCAAGGATTGAACCCGTCCACTACCCCTAAAACAAAAGACATTGTCGGCAATGAAAAATTTCCAACATCTATGGTTTTACCTGTAAACGGAATCCCAATAATTGTATTTCCGGAAGTTCGCAGTTCGCAAGGGTTGCCATCATCGCAAATTTCGCCATCTTCATTCTGATTTACCGATCCTCTGGTATTTATAAACTCTTTTAAAGAACGAACCGATTCTTTCTCTTTAGTCTTATCAATAAGACCAATCACCGCTTGGCCGGTGGTTTTTGGTTTATCGAAACCTAAAAGAACTTCCTCACCAATGTATATAATCGGCGTTGCTTTTGGCAATTCCAGTTTGTCAGTAACTTCTACAAAAAAATCTCTCCCCTCCGAAGTATTGATGTCGTAGTCAACCAATTCAAAATCGGAACGCTCTTTTTGTAAATCCTCAATAAACGATAAAAATGCTCGGCAATGCGGGCAAGAGTCCGATTCGAAAACCTCGATAGTCACTTTCTCAACTGCCTGTACTTGTAAAAAAGGTATGGCAAGAGCCGAAGCGACCGATAAAACTAATAAATATTTCTTCATTTCAATTATTTAATTTTATTGTGAAATATCGTCAAAATAAATTATTTTACGCCCGATCCGACCGCTTGAGATATATTCGTAAATCCGTCCTTTTTTAAAAGCTTGACCAGACCCATATTTATCTCGCTAATGACTTGCGGGCCTTCATAAATCATTCCGGTTATCAGTTGGACTAAAGACGCTCCCAGTTTAATTTTTTTATAGGCATCTTCCGCGCGAAATACCCCGCCACAACCGATAATAACAAACCTGTCTTTTTCCCGACGATAGATATGACCAATTAAATTGTTGGCCAAATCCTCAACAGCCCGGCCACTAATACCGCCTGCTTCGGGAATTTTATTATCGATAATTTTTTTATTCACTCTATTTTTCGTCAAATTTGAGCAAATAAAACCATCAACACGATGCCTTTTTACGACGTCGATAATCTTGTCGACTTGATCCAGCGACAAGTCGGGAGAAATTTTTATAAATATCGGCTTGCCGGTTGAAATTTGATCAAGTTTTCCCAAAAGTTTGTCCAATTTAGAATCGTCGGTAAACGGCAAGCCTCCAAAAACGTTCGGGCAACTTATATTTATCGAAAAATAACTTCCAATGTCTGAAAACTGTTTAAAAGCTTTTACATAATCCGCGATTCCCTGTTCGGTCTCCACCGTTTCTTTGTTGTTAGTTTTCGCGATGCTGGTGCCAATGGGAATTTGAAATTTTATGTTCCGCAATTTCGCGGAAAGTTTTTCACTTCCTTCGTTTTTTAAACCATAATTTACCACCAGGCTTTGCGATTTTTTCAGTCTCCATAAACGAGGTTTTGGGTTTCCTTCACACGCCTCGCCGGTGATAGATCCAACCTCGGCGAACCCAAACCCCACCGACGGCCAAAGAGCCGTTAACTGCGCGTTTTTATCAAATCCCGCGGCCAGACCGACAGGATTTAAAAATTTAATTTTTAAAATTTCCCGCTCTAAAATTTTATTTGAATACGAAAAGCATAAAGTAATAAAAGAGCGCGTTAAAAAACTGGCCCCCAAAATTGTACCGATTTTTATAGCACGGCTATGGACTAGTTCCGGATCCATTAGAAAAAAAATCTGTTTAAAAACAGTTTTGTAAAAAAACTTAACAATCGTATTCCGAACAACCACAAAAAAACTCTTCATTATTAATTATTTAATAGTCATTAAAATCGCGCCGACGGTTAACAAAAACGCGCCAATGCCTGATTTCACGGATATTCCTTCTCCTAAAAA
>PFAJ01000026.1:3221-3380 GCA_002773695.1 Candidatus Doudnabacteria bacterium CG10_big_fil_rev_8_21_14_0_10_41_10
CTCAAACGATCAAGCGCGGCAACCGAGGAAGCTGGGCCAAGTTTTAAAGCGAAAAAATAAAATAGCCAGGACAACGCGCCCGCCACACCCGAAAGAGAAATATATAAAAGCGCTTTATTATCAATTGTATTTAACATGGTTTGTTTGCCTAACGCGAGC
>PFAJ01000026.1:3415-5618 GCA_002773695.1 Candidatus Doudnabacteria bacterium CG10_big_fil_rev_8_21_14_0_10_41_10
ATTTTTCCCAAAATCGCCACTCCTGCCGCCGAAACCGCGGCGAGTAAAGCAAAAATTATCCAAAGCATTATTTTTAAATTTAATTATCAATATTTTCGAATATACTGAACGAAGCTCGAACCTTTTTTGAAGAAAATCCCTGACGTTGTGCCGCGACTGCGGCACGGTACTTTATGATGATTTCCGGCGGCGGCTAACGCTACGAAATTCCCCCCAAACCCGCCTTCCGCGGCATTTGCAAAAAAACAAAGCGACGGGCGGCGGCGTAAAAAATCAGACCTGTGGCGAGCTTGTCGAATCAATAAAAAGGCAAGTTAATAATATCACAAAAGAAGTTTAGCTGAAAATCAAATTGTCTTTGAAAACTTAAATAAAAAAAGAGCGCGGTGGTTGCAAAGTGTATGCATACCATCGCGCTCGAATACTGACAAAACTAAGAGAGTTCTCTACCACCGGCCGAGACTATCGACCGTGTCGCCGGCTTCAACGGCGATCTCGCGGAAGTTGTCCGCGATGCCACCCTCGCCGACAGTCCACATCTCGCCAACCGCGAAATTCCACTCGCGGTGGCCGCCACTAGTGGAATGAGTCTCCAAGCGAGTTGGTGAGAGGGCCTCGATGACGAGACACTCCCGCCCGCCAACGTTGGCGAGTAGCGGGCGAACATCGCCGTCCACAACGGCGCCGAAACGATAGTTGCCAGAGCAGATGGAACGAGAGAAACTCTCCGCGCCACTCCAACAACCGGCATAGGGAATCGAGGGGATGCCGACGACCTCTTGCTTCCCTGTGGGAAGAGGTGAGGGCAAAGGGGCAATGTATGACCGCAGCGGGCCCGCCCCGATGTGGATGGTTAGACGCGGGTACCGCGACGCCCAGAACAGCGTCGCGGGGTAAATTCCCGGCGCGAGACGGCCTGGTTTGTCGATTCGGACCGCGGTTCGCAGTCCGTTGATCAAAACCTTGGTGCCACCGTACACCTGCTCGCCAGTCACTGTTACTTCCACTGGCGTCTGGCACCAAGAGCTCTTGGGCTCTCTTGCCCAGTCTACCGAGACCGGGCGATAAGACGAATTCACAAACTCTTCGGTTTTCATCTTCTTTTTTGCTCCTTGCTCGTCGGACGGTTTCCAAAACCGTCCCAGTTTCGCGCGCCAACCGGCGCACTTTTGCCTTAGGTTTGCCAGAAAGACACACATGCCTTCTTCCGGCCATTCCTCTTCTTTCCAAACTGCGGCTCGAGTGAAAATGTCACCGAGCCTTCCAATCTTTGAGAAGTAGCAATGGCACAGGGGCCATGCTTGCCTTCCGGTATTATTTTTTGCACAACTGCCTTTAGGTGATCCATATCACCTCCTGCCGCTGCCAGCTTGTGATTCAGATTATACTGCGCTGACAAGTAGCTTGCTGAATACAAAAATTGTTACATCCAACAAGCTACTTGCAAAAAGCGCAATAATCTCTCTTGTTTTGTCAAAGTGCTTGCCAATTATTAAACGCCCATTAAAGCATTTAATAATACAGACTTACAAAACCACTAATGCGGTTTTGAAGTAAAAGTATAGCATATTATGCTATCTGTGTCAAATGCAAATACCCAAAAATCGCTTTATTAAGCTAAAAAAAACGCCCGGAAAGGGCGATTTTGGCTTTGGCTATCTTAAGATTTACACGGGTTTAGCCAGTTCCGTTTGCGCTCGGGCGGCAAAATCCATAAACGCGCCAACGACCTCTATTCCAAAACTGCGTGGCTTGGTGTCTTTAATACAAAATACCCCAATGGGAATATGGTCTTTGTCGTATAGCGACACGCCCGCGTAAAACCGGATATACGGCTTGCGCGTGACCATTGGATTGTCTTTAAACCTATCGTCTTTTAAGGTGTCTTCAACAATAAAAATACTTCTGGAAAGCATGGCATGGGCGCAAAAAGATATTTCCCGGGGCGCTTGTTTAACATCCAGACCTTGGCACGACTTGTACCATTCGCGCTTGTCGTCAATTAAGGTAACGGTAGCGATCGGAACTTTAAAAAATTCCACCGCTTCGCGGGTGATGGCGTCAAACCTTTCTTCCGGCTTGCTGTCCAAAAGCCCTAACGCTAGGACTTTTTTCAGCCTTTCATCTTCGTTTGCGGGTAAAGGCGCTGATAACATATTGTTTGTGTGATTTTTATTTTCAACCTTATCGCAATTACTGAACA
>PFAJ01000064.1:0-2008 GCA_002773695.1 Candidatus Doudnabacteria bacterium CG10_big_fil_rev_8_21_14_0_10_41_10
AGTTGAACTTGCGATTGAAAATCTGTTATTAGAAACATCATATCCCATTGTCCACGAACCTGCGGTTGAACCCGAAAATTCCAATGCTGATTTTGTAGCTGAATAAATACTTAATTTATTGTTAGGCGTCGTCGTCCCGATGCCGACGTTGCCGGTTGTTGCTTTTACCGTTATTCCCAAAGATGAATCATTTTCTGCATACAAACCTAAGTCAACTCCTGTATTTGAAAATACTTTCGGCGTTTTTACCCCGTAAGCTCCTGCTATCAAACCTCCGACATTAAAATAACTAGCTGTCGTTAATTGACCCGCTGCATTACGATATAAATTCGCTGACAAATCTCCACCAAAATTAAGACCGCCCGCGGCTGTGGTGGTGAGGGTTCCTATGGTCAACAAAGCATTAGGACTCGTCGTCCCGATGCCGACATTGCCGCTTATTATCATTGACCCTGCCCCTGGATCGGTTGAAACATAACTTGAACCCAGAGACAAACCACCGTTTGATCCCAATGCCATTTGTTGTGTTAGTGTTGCAGCAGCATCCGCAGTGCCAGAGGGAGCAGTATAAAACTCAAAACCAGAACCTCCGGCGTTCCTATCCAACCTAAACAAAGAACCGTAACCACCACCTCTATATTTCCAACCAGAATCGTAGTAAAGATTATGAGCCAGTTCACTATAAGTCACTCCCGCATTACTTACCATTAAATTATCCACTCTAATTTCACCACCTGCCACATGTAATTTCTCACTTGGATCCGTCGTCCCGATGCCGACGTTGCCGTCTTTTAATGTTACTGTGTCCGTCTCAACACTATTATTCCGAGTCCCAAGGGTAAGGATTTCTCCATCAGAATAGAATGACTTTACATACCCGCCATAAGCAGCATTACCATCTGTCCCGATAAATCGTAGAGCAGGATAAGCCCCCCCGTACACTGACTCTATAACCAATGTATTACTTTGCGCGGTATTTTTAACATGCAAAACTCCGCCGGGCTCCGTCGTCCCGATGCCGACGTTGCCTTCTATTATTAAACCATTTGTCGGAGCCGCCGTGGTGTCGTAAGACGCACCCACACTCGCTCCACCCGAAACGGAGAGTTTACTCCCCGGTGCCGTTTCCCCGATGCCGACGTTGCCGGTATTATGTACTCTAAACTTTTCTGAACCTGCGACGTAAAACGCATGGCTTCCCCCAGATGGCGCGATATAATCCATTTGGTTCGCGGACCCGCCAAGACCGAACACATTTGTCCCATTATCAAACACTCTTAGCTTTGCATTCGCTCCAGCCGTGAGACTAAATGTCCCTCCCAAATCGATCGCGTCTGGACTGTTTGTGCCTGCCGTAGTATGAGAACCAATTTGTAATTTTTGAGTGGGACTCGTCGTCCCGATGCCGACGTTGCCGGAATTATTGATTCTCATCCGCTCATCCAAAGAGAACCCCACTTGCTTTGTGTAAAAGGAGAGCTCGGCATCTGAGCCCCCTGTCGGGGAAGTGGCTTCTATACGCGCAGTTTCGTTGCTTCCACGATAAAATGATACACCCACAGTCCCGTTGGCTGCATTTGCTGTATTCCGCAATCTCAATAACTCAAGCGAAGCGCCTGAAGCAGTTCCCGTGATCTGCAACGGTGCCCCCGGATTCTCCGTCCCAATCCCCACTCGTCCCGTATCCTCTTGAACATACAAAGTTCCTCCGGCGGCAAAGGAGCCGGTGGTGGTAGCGTTTCCATCTACTCTAAAGTTAGCGGCGATGGTGGAGGAAGCATTCACAAAAAGTCCGATAGATGTGGTGGAAGGAGTAATAGCGTCGGCAAGCGGAGAGAAAGCCCAGTTAGACCCGGCGCCGCCTACCACTTGGAGTTGTCCTCCTGACACGGTCAATCCACTGCCGGTCAAATCAGAGATATAGTCGTTGTTTACTTCCAGTTGTCCGACGTGGAGAGTGTTAGTGGTGGTGACTGAACCTTCAAACAACGAACCCCCGGAAATTTCA
>PFAJ01000064.1:2016-40646 GCA_002773695.1 Candidatus Doudnabacteria bacterium CG10_big_fil_rev_8_21_14_0_10_41_10
ATCGGAAGAAGTAGTTGAATTTTTTCCAACAGTGACGATGTATGATGACGGTGAAGGATAAACTATTAGATTATTTGTAGTCGTTGCCCAAAAGCCGCCGCCAGCCCCGCCGGCCGGCCAATTGGTTCGGCAAACACCTCCAATACAAAATATCGGCGCGTTAAACGCCGTGGCGGAAGTAACATCGCCCGTAAAATATCCCGATCCGACAACTGTCAAAGTTTCGCCGTAAGTTCCGCCCGGAGTAGAAGTCGCAACGCCAACACGCCGGTTGTTATTGTCTACAAACAAATTTACATTACTGTTAAAATCTTGAACTGTAAGATTTCCTGTAATAGTTGAGCTCGCGTTTGCAAGGGATCCTGATAAAACCAAATCTCCGCCGACTGTCAAATCATCGGTTACATACAAACTTGAAGAAGTTGTCGCGTTTACCAAAGTTGTTCCGCCAGCAACGGTTAGATCTCCGGCAAGCGAGGCGCCCTGCAAAGAAGTTGCCCCGGTAATCTGCAGGCTTTCCGAAACAAAAGTACTTGCCGAAAGATAAGTAAATGCCGCGGCGGTGCCAGCTTGGTTTTTAGAATCCTCCGCTACATAAAAAACAGATGAGCTGTCCGAACTTCCGGAGGATCCTGTCGCGCCCATTGCTCCGGTTTCTCCCCTTTCACCATTTTCTCCTCTTGGCCCCGGAACTCCTTGCGGCCCGGCGGGTCCCTGCGGTCCTCTGGCGCCGGCTGTCCCCGGAACATAAACCGTTTTTACACTGTCATCCTCGCGAACGCGGGGATCGGAGTCTGGATCCTCAATCAATTTGGTAATGACTTTTGTGCTATCCGAAATTTTTGTGTCGTTACCGTCGTAGTCTCTCGGCACATTTACCAAGACATCCGGCGGAAGCGGTGTTGTTATGGAATTGTAAAAATGTTTTAATGACCCTATAATTTTTTGCCAAACGCCGGTCTCTTGTTCTGGCTCCACCGAGACTGAACCGGCAATCATTTTTCCCTCTCCCCAAGTCTGGGAAGAAACACTGTTTTGGGGCTCTGTTGCCGCTGGCAACATTCCATATTGAAATTCTTCTTGTTTGTCGGCTGGTTCTGGAACCAAACCGGAAATTGCTTTGTCACCGGCATATTCCAAAACCTTGATCGCCAGTACCGCGGAATTATTTATTTCGTGAACAACAGACAATGGAGAAGCAAGCGCCATTGCTAAAATTAAAACCACGGCCGCGGGGGCGGTGATCATCCGATCGCGGTACCATGGCGTGTTGGCGATATAGTTTGGTAATTTTTTATTTGGCAGTCGCGCCGGCGCGTCGCCGAGGCTGAAACCTAGTTTTGAAAGATCATGGCGCGGGTCGGAATGTTTTGTTTGCTTTCGAGAAAATATCGTCTTATATTTTTCTGCGAGGGTTTTTACACCGCGGGAAAACCCTCCCTTCTCCCCCTTATGAGGGCGAGATTTAGAGAGTGCTATAGAAGCCGTATTTTTCCCGACTCTCTCAATACCTTTTTTGTCATCCCCGACTTGTTCGGGGATCCAGGCCTGGATTCCTCCGCCTGGGCGGACGGGGATTACATTTTCTTTTTGTTTTATTTCATCCTCGACGACTTGATCAATCTCTTCTCTTGATTCTGCCTTCAAAATTTCTTCAAGGTTATCAATCCCTGATTCGAAAATTTGATTGTTCAAAATCTCTTCTTGCGCTTCTAGTTTTACAGGCTTGCCGACAATCCCCAAAACTTTTTGATAATCCGCGATAGCGGAGTCGCAAGTCAACCAAATTCTCCCTTGTCTTTGAGACCACAAAAAACTTTCCCTGCAAAGATAGGCAAGGTGATCCGATGTGTACCCGAATTTCTTCCGGGCCTCGGTTAGTGTTATCAATTTTTCATTTTCGTATCGAGAAGGCATATTTGATTTTGTTTTTGTTTTTTACCCCGCACCTTTTAGACATTTGGAAAGTCTTTCAGACTTTCCTCGATCCTGCCTTTTAACTGGCCATATGTTTTGCCAAAGTACTTGAGGTTGTGTTCTCTTCTTCTAGCGTCTGCTTCCGAGCGATAAGCCTAGTAGTAGATGAGATCGAGATCACCTTTTGACTTAGTGTGCTCGACCAACCTCCTGCGTAAGTCGTTAGTAGAGCCGAAATACAAGCCCTTGTCTCGTTTAAGCTTGATTATGTAGACATAAAACATATGTCTGAAAGGCGCGGGGTGAATTTTTTTTCTTGCGGATCCTCTTGAGAGATTTTCGGCACCTCTATAGGAACATTTTTTCGAACCTCTATATGTAACCTTGTGAAAACCCGTGAAACTCCTCTTATACCACATAAGGACAAAACTATAAAAAGTTTTGCCCTAAAATTGGAGTATTTTCAAACTTATGAAATTGTTATTTTATTTTGGCTAAATTTAGCCCTATCTCGGATGCTTTTTGTTTCTATCTCGGAGTTTCGAGATCAAATCTACTTATATTTTAGCACACTTTTTGGCATTTGTAAAGGAGGTATCTAAAGGGCTTTAAATTACGAAACTCCAATTTCCTGTCATTGCGAGGAACCCGCGACGTCATTAATATCCTTCGAGCTAGGCTCTAGCCGAGTCGAGAAATTACGATAAAGTCGTTCTCGACTTCGCTCGAACAATAATATTCTTCGAGCGAGGCGCTAGCCGAGTCGAGAAGTCGCAGATTTCGAGCCGAGTCGAGAAGTCGCAGATTTCGAGCCTAGTCGAGAAGTCGCAGATTTCGAGCCGAGTCGAGAAGTCGCAGATTTCGAGCCTAGTCGAGAAGATCCGACAACGCAGTTTTTGACTACGCCTGCCTGCCAGCAGGCAAGCTCGAACGATAATATTCAGATTGCTTCGTCTTCGTCCGTCTAAGCGGATGGATCCTCGCAATGACATTAGAGAGGTTGACAGGGTTTCGTAAATCATGTCTGCTAAAAATAATAATAAAAGCATTCACTTTCATTTTTGTTTTGGCTAAAATTAGGTCTATCTCGGATGCTTTTTGTTTCCATCTCGGAGTTTCGAGATCAAATCTATTCATATTTTAGCACGCTTTTTTGCCTCTGTTTACAAGGATTACCCTTGTAAAAGGGTAATCCTTGTAAACTTGTAAAGAATTACTTTGTTATGGCAAAAAAAAGACCCACTTCAGCTCACAATGTGAACTCTAGCGGGTCAACGGGCTGCCAGGTTCTGACAGCATCGCAAGCAACCTGAAGCGCCCGAGAATCGGGCATGGCTCCGAGAAGACTTGCGGCTTCTTCAAAGCGCTCTGCGGTCTTGGGCCGCCCGGCTTTTTGAGCTTCGGTCCAACCAAAGCCGACGGCATCGGCGGCGGACAGGAGCATCCACTTCAGGAACGCTCCTTCACTACCGAGGTGTTGCGCGATAGTCTCGGGTCTTGCCTGATAAGCAAGCCCGTGCCATTTGATCGCGGCGACGTCATCGCCCGGAAGGCAAAGTACCTTCAAAGCATAACCAGCTGAGCGGTTCTCGTGGCCGACATAAAGACGATTGGTCCCCTGCCCAGCGTCGACGAGACGGCACGCCTCGGGAAATTGTTTGATCTTCCCGATGTCGTGAAGCGCCGAGAGGCGGACAAGGTCGAAGTCGAGCTCAAGTCTCTGCTCAATCCGCTTTGCCGCTTCGATGACGGCGTACATATGACCAAGAAGGCCATAGACGTGCCACTTGGGTGCGTGGTCGCGCGGATCGTCGGCAAGCAGCCTTTCGTGGGCGGCTCGCGACAGGGCGCCTGACGCGTATGCGACAACTTCTTCGATGCTTCGCATCGCTCCTCCTTTTTCAGTTTTATCTTTAGAAAATAGCACCCGGGGGAGAGCCGACAAAAGTGTCGACTCCCCTACCCGGGTAGGTCTAGCGTGAGCGAGCAATCCCGCCAAGCGTGGCCGCCGTGGCGCGGTTGTCGTGACGGCGGTCCTGCTGTTGCCCGCCGGAGCTGGTCCAGCGGGTGTTGGTGGTGAGGATGGCCTGGATCTGGCCGTCAGATAGTCCCGTGGGTGTAACCCCTTGGAACTGCCAGGACCCGTTCATTAGCATCTGGCTCCGGCCGCCGTCAAACCGCGTCTCGTAGTACCACCGCGTCGGTTCGCGACGATCCAATTCGGCAAAGACGCCACTCAAATCCGAATCCTTGTGCCGAAACGACGGCTGGATGTGCGCGTGGCCGTTGGGGCCGCGCAGCACGCCGAGGGCGAACCTGCCGGAACCGAGGAATTGGTACGACACGGCTGCCGCCTCAAAGTAGTTCCCGACGGCAGCGACGAACGCCGGCTTACCGCAGACTTGGAACTTCTGCAGCTCGTACCGCTTCTTCCGCGCCTCGGCGTGCAGATTTTGCACCTGCTTGCCCTTTTTCATCCACCAAGTCACCTTGGCGATGATGTCGGCCTCCGGCCGGCCGGACATAAACAGCCGGCGAAAGTACATGGGAACCGTGAAGGGCTGTACGTCCTTCTCTTGGACGTTGAAGCCCTCCCAGAGCCGGTGGAGTGTGACGAACTTCGGGTCGGAGAAAAGCGCGTTCCAATCGCGCCTGTTCTGCCGCCAGAAAAAGCTGTTCACCACGTCCATCATCTTGTCCCAGAAGAACTCCTGGGACACGATGGGATTGGTCGCGGTGTGGTAGGCCTCCCGGATGAGCTTGGCGGTCGAGTACGGGAACTGCTTCAAAAATCCCGTTTCGTTGTTGCGGTTGGCGAGGCCAACCAGCTGATTCCAGACCGCTCCCCCTTCCACGGAGGAAGCGAGCCTCGCCATTTCGGCGGCGCTCTGGAAACCCTTGTGGTACTTGCCGTCGCCCACGTCGATGAGGACGGCGGTGCGGTCTTCCGAGCATATGGCGTCCCACTGCCGGTAGTGCTCCGGCGTCGGGATATTGACGTCGCAAAACGCCATCCGCACGCGAAAGAAAGGCCCGAGGTCCAGTGCCACGCGCTTGGCGGCGACGTACTTGTCCACCGGCGGCAGCGCCGGTACCACTACACAAATTACAGGTTTGCTTTCCATTTTTCTTCCTCCTAGGAAGTTGTCCCAGGCTTATCAGGCCTGGTACGGTTGTAAGCTACGGTTTTCGGTCAGTCGCAAACTTCGCGCAAAGACCGATTGACTTGTGACTCAAACAGCCACAATGTTATCCTGAAAAATTTCAGAACAAGATGTGGCTGTTTTGTTTTTGTCTTGGTTGTTGTTCTCGCGAAAGCGGGGGTCTAGGTTTATTGTTCGAGCGACCTGCCCGCCATTCGCCTTCGGCAATGCCGATGGCAGGCGGGAGTCGAGAACCTGGATTCCTCCGCCTAGGCGGATGGGAATGACAGACCTAAAAGGTGCGGGGTGAATTTTTATTTTTATTCAATTATCGTCACGCCCTTGTCTCTCGTTACCTTATATCCACCGCCGTTTCCCCTCTCCCGAAAGTTCCCTCTCCGCGTCCTCTCGACATTCAGCCCCTGCTTGGTTACCTGCTCAATTTCTTCGTAAGTAAGTTTGGTTGCCGGAATTCCTTGCGGCTGTACTCCCCCGTTCTGCAGGGTATTGGCCCGCGCGTCATAAAACCAGTGCGGCAACCCCTCAGTGCGTCCCGGGGCTTCCAAATCTCTCTCGGAATCTACCGGCAAAACAATATCATTTTTTTGCGCTTCCAAAAGCTTGATCAACCTTGCCAGCTTTCGTAAATCCAATCTGGCGGCTTGCCTGGTAATAAAATTAACATGTCCGCCTTTTGCTTTTTGGACAACAAGGTCGGCGCCAACCGCTTTGCTTCGAATGTATCCCGCCAAGGCCGGGTTATCGGATTCAATATAAACAACTTTCAAATTCCTTCCAAGCTGAACCGCGTTGAACTTTTTCGCTCTTCCCGACTTTACCAGCTCCTCAAATTCTTTCGGCAGTATTTCGTGACGGCGATTTTCCTCGGCATAATGCCCTGCCAAAAGCGGTAAAACAATTTCTAAAATCTGTTTCGGGTCGTCTGGAATAGATCTGTTCAGATTGGTCAGCAATGCGGACAAACCAAACGCCCGATCGATCGGGTCGCTGGATAAAATCCCTTTACCTTCCAAATCGTCTCTTCGTGCAAAATCCAAAAGCTTCCGCAAATCCGGCCTGTCGTCCACTTCCAAAAATTTGGCGACCATATGGGCGGAAGAGATTGTCCGATTGTTTTGTCCTAGCCGATGATGGTCAAATTTGGAGCCTCCCAAATCCAGCAAAATATAGCCTTCCCGCTCAAGTTGATCGGCGGTTTTATCTTCAGGAACCTCGGCCCAAAATTCGACATTCGCCTGCCTGACCCCTGGGAACTTTTCATCACCAAAATATTTCAGCAAAAAATACGACACAGCGGTGTCTATTTGAATCTTTGGAAACATTACAATTGTCCTGTTTTGTGCCACCACAGATTATTTAAATTGTCTCGATTATAGCATAAACTATAAATCCTGTCAATAAAACCAACGAGGGTAACCCTCGTATGCCAAAAGAAGGACGCCTTCTCATGAGAAGACGTCCTTCTAATTACTTACTTATTTACTTCAAGTTCACGGTTGCACCGGCCTCTTCTAGTTTTTTCTTCAATTCTTCAGCTTCGGCTTTTGAAACATTTTCTTTGATAGTTTTCGGAGCGCCATCGACTAAGTCTTTGGCGTCTTTCAAGCCTTTACCGGTAACTTCTTTGACGACTTTAATCACATTGATCTTTTTGTCGCCAGCGGCAACTAACTCTACAGTAAAAGAAGATTTTTCCTCAGCCGCTTCTGAACCAGCGGCACCGCCTGCGACAGCGACTGCTACAGGAGCAGCGGCAGACACACCATAGTGCTCTTCTAAAGCTTTGACGAATTCAGAAAGCTCCAGCGCTGATAGTTTATCGATTTGATCAACGATCGGCTTGAACTTTTCTGGAACTTCGACTTTCTTTGCTTCTTGTTTTGCTTCTTCGGTCATATTTTTGTATGTTTAATTGTTTAATTATTATAATTTTGTCATTCCGAGCGAAGTCGAGGAACCTCTCTCCCTCTAATTAAGGGATCCCTCCATTTCAGTCGGGATGACAGATAAACAGTGTTATTTCTTAACTTGTGATAATACTCTTACCAGTCCTCTATGGTTACCAGAAAGCACTGTAACCAATCCCCGCGCGGGGCCGGCAAGTACCGACGCTAATTGCCCCAATAACTGTTGTTTGGTTGGAAGCGACGCCAGCTGGTTAACTTTGCCCGTGTCGATTTCTTCACCTTCTAAAAATCCTGCCAATGGTTTTAATTGCTCATGCTTTTTAGAAAATGTTTTCAAAACCCTGGCAGCGGTAGTTTCATCGTCTGCGAAACTTACAGCGACCTGCGTTTTGAAATCCAGCTTCCCATGTTTGATTCCAGCTCTTTGTAACGCGATTTTAACCAGTGATAATTTCGCTACTGTATGACCGGCTTTTTCTTCGCGCAACTGTTTTCGCAGTTCAGATGTGTCGGCGACATTCAACCCTTTAACTTCTGAAAAAACGATGGATTTAGCTTCTTTAAAAATCTTTGTCAGTTTTTCCACAATCTGCTTTTTTTGATCCTTTGTCTTTGGCATAAAATTAGTGATTAGTGATTAGAAACAAAAAACCCGGCTACTACCGGGGATTTACCTTTTTTGTCATTCTGAACTAAATTCAGAATCTTCGCTTTAAAGCTTAGATCCTGATTGCCATCAGGATGACTTGGATGCTTCCTCGGCAGGGCTTATCTCTCGACTCCACTCGAGACGAGATTTGCCTGCTTTCACAGGGATTATTCAAATGTATAGATATTATATCAGGAAAAAAAAATGTGTCAAATGTATAAAATTCCACAAGGGTCCCCTGTGGAATGTATGTTTTTGTTTCTGCCGAGGAAGGATGCTTTAAGCCCGCCAAAAACTGACTACTTCCGAGCTTTGAATTATTACAAATGTCAAATTTTACCCCTTCTCCCGAGTGAGAAAGGGTTGGGGGTGAGGTAACTGACATAATTTAAAACCACGCGTGTAACCTCATCTATCCGCCTGAAGCGGACCCTTTCTCACTGATGGAAAAAAATCTTGAATTATTCGAGGTATTTTGCCCGATTATCCTTGTGTCCCTCTAGCGTTTCTGCAAAATACATAGTTCCGTCAAGCGAGCTAAGAAAAAATAAATAGTTCGATTCTTTTGGATCAATAACCGCGTCGATCGAATCAAGCGAGGGACTGGAAATTGGCCCTGGAGGCAAGCCTCGATATTTATATGTGTTATATGGCGAATCGACCTCTAATTCGGCAAACGTTGCCCGACTATTACCACTTTGAGTAATATATGTCACGGTCGCGTCAGACTCAAGCGCCATGCCAATAGCCATTCGGTTTTCAAACACTCCCGCCACCAATCGTCGTTCCTCCTGCAACTGCTTTTTATCCGCGTCACTCAAAGAAGTCCCTTTTTTGACATTTCTCCCTACTTCCTTTTCAACAATCGAGGCCAATATTAAAACCTCATACAAACTCTTTCCTTTTCTCGCCAGGTCTTTTTGGAAATCACCGTCAAACTTACGGCCGAAGTTTTCAAGCATTTTTGAAATTACCGAGGTCGCCGCTTCGCCTTTTTTAAAGTTATAAGTATCTGGAAACAAATAACCTTCTAAACTGGCGGCGCCTGGGACTCCGTATAAAAAATCAAAATCGGAAAAATTTTGCGCTTTGGCAGTGGCGATAAATTCTGCCACGCTTACAACTCCGTTCTGTTCCAGTCGCTCGGCAATTTGTTGCAAGGTTACGCCTTCCGGAAAAGTTATGGCGATTTCGTCTGCCAATCCTCTCCCCCGAGTCAACTGTTCGGCAATTTCTTTTATGTTCATATTACTGTCCAATTTAAAAGAACCTGCTTGCACCTGATCGGAAAAAGATTTCCAAACAATATAGACCCGGAATACAAACGCCGAGCTGATAAGCCCTTCATCCTTCAGTTGCTCCCCGACCGATCGCACGCTTTTTCCTTTTTCAATGTTGAAAACTTGTTCCCGCGACTCAAACGTCAGCGGTTTATTTATTTTAAAATTGGCGTAAACCAAAAACGCTGCCCCAAATAAAACCACGACTACCAACGCTAAAACAATAGTGCGGGTAATTAGATGGTTTGAATTGGTTCTTTTTACGCTAAAATCTCTCATAATTCAGAATCTAGAATTTTGAATCCCAAATCAAAAATTTTGTTTTCTTAATCAACCCGTGGGTTAAATTACTTATTTCCACTGTCCGTGCTGCCAGGCCTTTAAATCGGTAAATGATTTTATTTTTGGTTTTGCTTCATATTCTAGATTCTGGATTCTCTATTCTATCCAACAAGCGGCACAAACGAAAATCCGAAAAACATTCCTTTTTTAAATTTATCCTGTGAAGTCTTTTCAATCATTTCAATAGTGTGCTCGACAGGTATAACCAATCGCCCGCCGATCGCGAGCTGATCTTTCAGCGCTTTCGGTGCCTGCTCCGCGGCCGCCGAAACCAAAATCCGTTTAAACGGAGCGGATTCTGGTAACCCATCAAATCCGGATTGATTAAATAATTCTACATTCGAAAAACTATGCTTTTCAAGATTCCCTTTTCCAAACTTGAAAACTTCTTTATTAATCTCCAAAGCGAACACCTTCCCTTTGTCACCAACAATATTTGATAACAAGGCAGTAGTCCAGCCGGACCCGAAACCAACATCCAAGACCTCGTCCCCTTTTTGAGCCTGTAATAATTCTAACATAAAAGCCACGGTATAGGGTTGTGATATGGTTTGCCCTTGCCCAATAGGCAAAGGCTCGTCAATATATGAATTCCGGGAAAATGCTTCCGGGACAAACCATCTCCGGTCAGCCTGCTGAAACGCCTCAATTATTTCCAGAGTCTTTAAAACCCCTGATTTTTCTAGATGTAAAATTAACGCTTTTTGGTTTCCCATATCATTATTTTAACAAAAAAAATCCCTTCGGGAAACTACCGCGCTTGTCATAGCTATCCGCAGCAGACGGAAAGACAATCCAAGGTACTTTGGAATCGCGGGAAGATTAGCGCCCTCGCGATGACAAAAAACTAAAAACACCCAGGATACAAATCCGAGTGTTTTTTTACAGGGATTAATCTCTATAAGATCGATTATTCATGCAGATCTTTTGACCAACGGTCTAACGCGTGTTTCGCGTGCTCCCTACCACCCAAACCGAAAGCAATACCGCCAGCGATGGCAAGCATTGCGACAACCGCCCGGAATAAATCTTGCAAGAATGTCGTAGCAACTCCAAGTTGAGATAAAACTGCCAAGAATGTAAAAATCAAGACAGCCCAACGGGCGATTTCCGCGATACCATCGTGCCCACCAACTTTGGTAGCTTTCACCGAATGCAACACCACGTCATGCAAAAAGTTGGCGGCAACTACCCCAATAACCATGATGGCGGCGGCTACTACAACATCCGCGAAATAAGGTAAAACACTTTGGTACAAAAATTCACCTACCTGATTGAGGCCCAAGATGTCAGCGGCAGCCACAAAAACAGTTACGATAAAGAACCATTTAATCAACCAGTCTCCAAAACCGGACACAGACAACTTTTTACCCATTCTATCTCCCAAGCTCCCCATTCCCAGTTTACTTGCTAATTCATCCACTCGAAGAATATCCAGGATCTTTCGAACTAACCTTCCAAGCAATATGGCAACTGCCCAACCAAAAATCAAAACCAGCAAAGCGACAACCAAGACTGGCAAGAAAGAAATAACCTGGTCGTACAAGTTGTTAAGTGATCCGGTTACCACTTGTCCCACACTTTCATTTTCCACTTAAATCCACCCCCTTTCATAATAAATTTAAGGTTTAAAAATCAAAATATAAAATCTTTTAGTCAACAAATGTCACCTTCTTGACTAATTATAAATTTTTACATTTTAATTTTTACACTTTGCATTTAATTTATTCCCCCATAACCGTTACTATAATATTTCTTTTTCTACCACCATCTGTTTCCACAAAAAAAATGCTTTGACGATATCCCAAAAGCATTTTTTTATCAGCCACCGGTACTGTTTCAGACGCGCCTAACAGAAAAGCCTTCACATGAGCGTGGCCGTTACTGCGCTCTCCCGACTGAATCTCTGTCCGAATTTCAAAAAAATCATGAGCATAGTTGCTTTCCAAAGGAGCCATACGATACATCACCTTCATCAGATCTTGCAAAAGCAACGGCTCGTAATGATTAATCCGAACCGCCGCGGTAGTGTGGGTACTAAAAACAGTCACCATTCCCTGGCTAATTTTAGAGCTTTTTAATACCTCCTCAACCTGCTTTGTGACATCAACGATTTCAAACTGTTTTGTGGTTTTCAGTTCTATTTTTTTTTGAAAAAGACCCATTTTTTTGTTTAATTTTTGCGTTTTTTTTGAGTTTCGAAGCATTTTTATTTACCTCGTAATTATATCATAGATATCCACAGTCAACAAATTCATACAATTCGCTTTCCTGTCATTCCGGATTTTACGACCTTCAATTACTAAACTCTCTGAAAACTCCCTAGTGTCATTGCGAGGATCTTTAGCGACGAAGCAATCTGAATATTATCGTTCGAGCGACTTGTCCGCCTAGGGAGGAAGTCGAGAACAACGTTGATTTATTTTCTCGACTCGGCTAGCGCCTCACTCGAAGGATATTAACGACGCCTCAAACTCCTCACAATGACATGAAATTGGAGTTTCGTAATTCTATAGTACGAAGTCAGCTTGTGCGGACCTAAGGGAAATCTTAAATCTAGAACCTGAATCCCGAATTCAGTTTTGGATGACAAATAAAATTTTCAGTTCTCAATTTACAATTTCTAATGAATTTTCAATTAGTCAATTTTCAAACTAATTATAAATTGTATCATTAAAAATTTAATGAAAATTAAAAATTGGAAATTGAAAATTATTTCTCAACTTGTATGTTTAATTGTTTAATTATTATAATTTTGTCATTCCGAGCGAAGTCGAGGAACCTCTCTCCCTCTAATTAAGGGATCCCTCCATTTCAGTCGGGATGACAAAATTGGAGGGGAAATTTTAAAATAGCAACTCCAAAATACTAATCCCAAACAATACCAGCAGTGATAGGCTAACCAACATCCCGATAGAATTTATCAATAAAAATTTTTTCCAAGGAATATCTGAAAGTCCAATAGTAATATTTAAATAATCATAAGGTAAAAAAGGTATAAAATAAGCGACCCAAAAAAATGTTTGCCTGCGTTTTACCATTTCTTGAAATTCTTTAATTTTGGATGCCTTTATAAAAAGCAAAAAAAATCTTGACCCCCAAATTCGCGCGATCCAAAAAGTTACGTTAGCGCCAAAGACGTTTCCGATATAAACAATTAGAATCCCCCAAAATTTCCCGTACAAAAAACCGCCGACTGCCGCCGATACTCCGCCGGGAAAGGGGGCGATAAGTGTGTCAAAAAAAGAAACGATAGCTAAAACTACCGGCCCCCAAAACCCAAATTCGGAAACTTTTCGTTCCAGCGCCTCGCGGTTGAAAAATACTCCGAAACTATCCCCTATAAAATAAAACAACAAAGTCACGCCGGCTATTATTCCGAGTAAAATCAACTCATGGGAATATTTTTTTAGCAATGCGTTCATGCGATCTTACTTGCTAATAAATTCAAACCTGTTTCCTCGTCTTTTTCCCTTTCAATTTTTTTATCAAGCTTTTGCAGATGAATCTCACATGTGCCGAAAACTACCATCCTAAAAACATGTCCACCGATTGTACTGTAGTCAGTACGACCAAAGGTTCCGTGCATATGAACTGCTGGTTCCTCCCCAAGCAAAGAAATATTACCGGTGAGATTGATAATCTCTAAATCTTCGTTAAAGTCTTTTTTGATATATTCTTTTTTTTCTAAATCATAATACGACAACTGTACGCTTGAACACGCACCAAGACCGGTAAAAGTTGCCCCTGAAAGATTTTGCTTTTTTGTAAAATCAACAATCCCACCCATCACTTCTTCCCTCCGATCAAACCGTAGCAGGAAATTATTTTGTTCTTGAATAATAATTTTCATTTGAATTCTTCCCCTCCTTATGCTGAATATCCGCTTCTATCTCTCTTGTTATTCCCGTCCGCCAACCACGGCCGGCCGAAAAATCTAGGATCTGTATCCCCGATCGAGTCGGGGATGACAAAAGTAAATTCCCTATTCTTTCCTTTCATTCCCGCGAAAGCGAAAATCTAAAGGTTTCAATTTATTCCCCTCTCCCCTTGCGGAAGATGAAAATTTAATCCCCAAACTACATTAGGCCATCGCTTTAAAAAACTCTTGTGGCTGCTTTCCGGCTGCCTCTTTATCCATCGGGCAAATGTCGGTTTTTTCCTCATTTAAAATTTTTGACACAGTCTTTTTAAAACTATATTTAACTCCCGCTTTTTTCAAAATATCTTCCGCTTCTTTACTCCCTACCAAACTGTTTACTTCGGAAACCCCCGCGTAAACAAAAAGCAGCGCCGCCGCCCGACCGACTAGTTTATCGTAAGCGACCGCGTCTTTCATCTGGTCTTTATGTTTTTTTATGCAATCAACAAGTGGGGCTAACTTTTCATCGTTTGACTGGTACAAAATTCGCCCATCTTTTATTACGCAAAGAGAACCTCCAGCCTCTAAAAAATCGATGCGGTTTTCCTTATTCATAAGTTTCTATATCATTTCGCAAATAATTCCTAGCAACTGAAACCAGCATAGGGACGACCGCCAGCTGTATCAATATTCCCGGCCAACCGAGTTTTACTACACGAATTATTTGATCGAAAAATCCTGAGCTCCCCAAAACCATTACAGTCGAGCCCAATACTACTCGACCCAAAACCATGGCGAGCACCAAAGCGAAAATTAGATTCAATTTTAACTTTTCACGCAGAAGTCCTGCGAAAAACCCATAAGCCGCGACCTCTAGCGTAATCTGTCCTAAAATCGGCAACACCGGCATCCCGGAAATACTGTAACTTATTAACGGCGTTAAGACTCCAACAACCAGTCCCATGCGCCACCCCATAAGCAAACCCGCAACCAGCACTATTAGATGCATTGGTAAAAATATATGTCCCGCCAAATTGAACTGGTGAGCAACAAGCGGTAACCCCACTGCGATAGCGGTAAAAGCAGTTGAAAAAATGATTAAACCAATATCGTTGACCTTTATAACCGGAAGCGTATTATTTTTTATTAAACTTGATATTTGCATATTTGCCTTCTGTCATCCTGAACTCGATTCAGGATCTTCATGCACACCCGAGGATCGATATTCTTCTAGAATGACTCTAATTAAAGATAAAATTATTTCTTTTTAATTATACCTATTTTTTGGAAATAAAAAAAGCGCTGGTATTACTACCGAGCGCGAAAAAACTAATCTCCCGACGGTTCCTCAAACCGTGTCACTCGTCCGGCTCCAAGGACCGGCCGCGGAAACTTTTTCGAGAAAGCAGTTCATGCACTTTCTCCAGACGCCCCAGCTTCCAGGATCGATTTCTTCATTGCACTCGGGACAAAAAACCTGCCCCGAAAAATCGTTCGATTTAGACCAGGGAGCCGTTCCCACAAAAAATCCCGATCGGTTCCCGTTAAGCTCTGTAAGTTGCCTCATATTATCCTCCCTTTACTCAGTTTTCCTAACCACCTACGATCTACGCGATCGTAAATGATACAAGAAAACCAAATAAAACAATTCCAGCCTCTCGCGAGAGGCTGGGTGGTTTTTACAGATTCGTTTTCGTTTAACCTAAACCAAGCCTTCGCGTGTGAGGCATTATCATTGACATCATTATTTGTCGGCTTGCTTTACTCATAATTTTTTACTTATCCATATTATATATAAACTAAAACTCTTGTCAAATTTTGTACGATGTAAAGTTAACATTCAAGGATAACAAGTGTTAACTAAACATACTGTTGCAGTATGCAAATTGCTATAGCCAACGAGCCTGTAATATTTTAATCATTTTATCACGATCGTGACAAAATGATTAAAATTCAACTACTTCCGTCTGAAGACGAAAGATCGCGTTAAACGTTAAACACTGAAGCGTCCTTCTCGCCCTGTAATCCCGAGCCGTCCTTTGTCATCCCGAACGAAGCCGAGGGATCCCTTGTCCCACTAATTACTAAAGACAAGCGATTCCTCCGTTACCTCCTCGACTCCGCTCAGAGTCAGGTCGGAATGACAAGGAGAGGAAAGAATCACTCTTGAAAGGATGGTCTGAAGCCTGGGGTTTGCTCCCAAAAAGGGATATTAAAATTAAACTGAAAAATAACGATTCCCGCTTTTTAAAGGGAGAATCGTTATTTTTATTGCTTTAAATTTCCCCAGCCATATTTATCCGGATCAAAGCCTTGCCCGCATATTGTTTCAATTAGCGCGGTACAAACCTGATATGGATCAAGGTTAGCAGCCGGCCTGCGATCTTCCAGGTACCCTCGTCCGGCATTTTTAGCGCTTACCGGCACGCGAACGGAAGCCCCGCGGTCAGCCACTCCCCAGCGATATTCGTTTATACTACAAGTTTCATGTTTGCCTGTTAATCGCTTGTCGTTGTCCGCGCCGTATATTTTTATATGTTGTTTATGATATTGTCCCAGTCTTTCGCAAGCCTGTTCAATAATTTTTATTCCACCTTCCTCCCGCATGGCTTTAGTGGAAAAATTGGTGTGGCACCCAGCGCCGTTCCAGTCACCCGGCATCGGTTTGGGGTCGAGCTTGGCATAAACCTCATGCTCTTCGCCCAACCTATAAAGGATCCATCGCGCGAGCCACATTTGATCGCTTGCCTCTAAAGGCGACAACGGCCCCACTTGAAACTCCCATTGCGCGGGCATAACTTCCGCGTTCACCCCGGAAATAGAAAGCCCGGCTTCCAAACATGCTTTTAAATGTTCCTCGACTATTGGACGTCCATACACTTCATCGTACCCTACCCCGCAATAATATCGCCCTTGAGGGTGAGGAAACCCATTCCGTGGCCAACCCAAAGGCCAGTCCTTGCGATATAGCGTATATTCCTGTTCGTAGCCAAATATCGGCTCTTGCGCGCGATGCTCTTCAAAAACTTTTCTCAACACGGTCCGGGTGTTTGATTCGTGCGGTATCCCGTCAGGATTTAAAACCTCGCACATTACTAAAATATTTGGTTTTTTATTTATGGAATCAGTAATATAATAAACCGGTTTTAACAGACAATCGCTAAAATTACCTTCTGCCTGGTCGGTGCTAGACCCGTCGAAACTCCACTTCGGGATATCGTCAAGCTTTGTTATTGGCCCTTCTACAACTTTGGTTTTACTTCGTAATTTCGCGGTTGGTTTTTTCCCGTCTATCCAAATATATTCCGCGGTAATTTTTTGCTCCGGCATAATTTTGTTTAGCCAATTATTTAATAACCTAAAATGCATGGCATTTCCAGTATATCCCACCCAAGACGGTCATGCAAAACCAAAATTCCACAAGGCTCCCCTGTGGAATCGCAATGGGTATATTTATTTGCCAGAATTAAATATCAAGTCCGCTTTTGACCAGTTTTAATAATTCGTTATAAAAACTCTCGTTTCCTCCAACAAAAATCCTGTCAGTTGGGTCTATGCTGACTTGCCCATTAATGTTTGTAAATTTTCCACCTGCTTCACGGATAATTAAAAATCTAAGGTGACTCAATTTTTTCCGCTATTTTCTTAATTGCATCCTCATGACGACTGAAGAGGAAAAGCGGGCAGACCCTATTTACGCCTCAATTTTGTTTTCCCGCCAACGCCATACGGACTAAGGGAATCGTCCAGCCCAACGCTACGGGATGCGCGAAGACCATTTTCTATAAATGGCAGGGGGTGTAGGAATCCTTTCTCCCCCGTCGCTCGCGCCCGACTTCGTCGGAGGCTCGCTCCTCCTGTTGAAAGCCGGGGTCATAAAAAAAGTGAAGCGGTTCACTTTTTTTCTGCACCCTTCGATTCCTCTTCAAAACCAATACCAAAAAAAACGCCCCACCTAACGGTGAGACTTTTTCCTTGGCAGGGGGTGTAGGAATCGAACCCACGTATGCGGTTTTGGAGACCGCCGTATTGCCACTATACGAACCCCCCAGGTTCGTAACTGCTTCATTTTAGCATCTCAACTTAAATAATTCAATGAATATGAATTGCTTAATAAAAACCCCTAAAGCTTGATGCAGGGTATTTGTCCCGGAAATAATAAATCAGATTCTTTATTAAGGTGAAAAGTCCGCCAAAGGCGGATCAACCTCGGGCTGAAAATTGGCCAATCCCTAGCGGGGTTTTAGAAACTATAATTATCTGATTTTGACTGGGACCTCCCCTCCCCCTCCTCATGAGGAGGGGAAATCTGATCTTTTTAGGACTTACGGGTTTGCCGCCACGAGGTCGGGCAAAGCCTGGCCGGAGGCGGCAAACCCGTAAGTCCTATTAGTATCAAAAAACACCTCTCGGTAAACGCTCAAGGTGTTTTTTGATACTGAAAATTTTTGACCCCTCACCTACCCTTCAGGCCTCCTCTTCCCACTTTCGCGAGGAGGTGAGGAAAAATCATAACCGAATAAAAATAACGATCCGCGACAGCTCAAACCTGTTAGCTTGATTTCACTTTTGATTCTTTGTGGTCAGTTCTTTTTCTGCACTTTTTACAAAACTTCTTCAAAGCCAACTTTTCCTTCACCGATTTCGGATTCCGGTTAGAATAATAGTTGCTTCGTTTGCATTCCGTACAGACCAATTTTACAAGATGCTTCTGGGACATAATAAATAAATTTAAAATTAAAAATTAAAAATTCAAAATTAATATGTCTGTCTTCGGCATATTATCTATCGGATCATCGAGAAGCGACACCTTAACTTTACACTTTTCACTTTAAACTTTTATCTACTTAATCTCCGGTATCCACTGGTTCGAGTCGCCGTCGAAAACAAAATGAGATAAATTTTTTCCTTGATCTCTATCTTTTCCATATTGCAATTCCCAACCACCAAATTCAGTAGGAATAAAAGTGGCTAAAACCGTCGCCTTCAACTCGCCGTCCTGATTATAATACTCCAAAAGAAGCCGGAGGGCAATACGGGCGTCTGTGTATTCTATATATGCGCGACTGCCATCTTTTATAAAAGAAATGCGTTGCGCCATCCACCCAAGCTCTCCCAAAGCCGGTGTGGGTGAAATATTGTTAATCATTTCAGATAATTCTACCGCCAAAGATGGATAATCTGAAGCTCCCGTGACAATCTCCTCTCGGGTTGATTGTTTGGATTCTTCTGCGTTAAAAAGATAAGGCTGAAGACCTAACGCAAACAACACTAAACCAACAAGAATCAAAGAAACTACCAACTCTTTCTTCATAAGCCAACCTAAAAATATCAAATAGAGTGTCTTTACGACTTCACTCGAACCTATTTTACCAAAAATTCGTGATGAACGAAAGCCCCGCCACCGCCTCGCTCCGCTCGGCAACTCCAAAGCGTGGGACGCGCGAAGCGCGTCCCATCAAAAAGTTGGTCTTTTGCCTGAAACTCGGATTCTGGAGCCGTTGGTCGGAGTTGAACCGACGACCTACTCCTTCACTTACACCTCTATTTCTCCGCCTGAAACGAATTATAAGAGGGTTAGACTGTATCTTCTCCTAAATCGGAGCCCTTGTCAGTCGTTCGGGCCGATAAAATATCGGCCACGGTCTTGACCATGTGCTTTGGTTTTTGACCGTTATTCGGGATTCACTAAGACGTTTCCGTCAAAGTGGGCAGGAGGCTTTGTGCCCCACCATGGAGTTGCTCTACCAGCTGAGCTACAACGGCATTACTTCGCTCCCGCTTTCGCGGGAGCTACGAAGTGCAAGCATACCGTTTTCACGATTGCTTATCCTTCCGGAGCTTTTAGTGTTAACGAAAGCGAAGGAAGAAATTACAACGGCACTACACAAACAAAAAAGCTCGTGGAAATATTTTAACACACTCCCAAAGATTTTTCCAGTGTTATGGTTATTTTTAACTATTTCGCTTTTATCGGTAGGCTAAAATAAAAACTGGTTCCTCTCCCCTCCTCTGATTCAAACCAAATCTTTCCCTTGTGCGCTTCGACAAAAGATTTAGCTATAAACAAGCCCAGTCCCGTCCCATCCGGTTGCACTTTCGCCGCATTACCGCCGCGATAAAATTTCTGAAAAATTCCATCTTGCTGATCTATGGGAATTCCCAACCCAGAGTCAGATATCGAGCATACGACTTCTTTTTGTGTTCTTTTAACAACTACGTCAATATGTCCGCCATTAGGGCTGTATTTTATAGCGTTCAAAAACAGATTTTGCATAACCCTTTTTACTTTTGCTTTATCAACTTCCAACGCTGGCAACGGACCGTTCACGATTTCAAAATGGTAAGTCATTTTATTAGCAGAAAGCGTCAACTTGTTAGTGTTTATAACTTCTTCAAAAAGCTCTGCTATATCAAGCCTCACCAAGTCCAAATGCAACTTTCCTTTCTCTACGCGAGACACTTGTAATAGATCATTCACCAAAGCGATTGCTCGCTCATTACTCCTATGCACTTCTTTTAAATAATCCAACTGCTTTCGATTAAGTTTTCCTCGCTTTTGAGAAATTAAAATTTCAGAAAACCATTTCACCGCGGAAAGTGGCGTTCTCAACTGGTGGGAGGACAATGTCACAAAATCGGTCTTTAATTGTTCTTCTAAAGATGCGACTTTTCTTTTTTTCTTTGGCGACAGTTCAGTTTGTATCATAAAGTTAAATCACTTCTACCCAAGCTTTACTTTTTTGGAAAATACTTTTTTATAATTTTTACCACCTCATTCAAATCGTAATCAGCCTTAACAAGAAAATCTACGGCGCCTAGCTTCAGCCCCTGCCTAACCTCGTCTTCATCCCCAAGGTTAGAGAGGATAACTACCGGAATCGAAGAAGTACTCGGAGAATTTTTTATTTCTTTCAAAAACTCAAAACCGCTTTTCCCGGGTAAAATTAAATCTAGTAAAATCAGATCTGGTTTGTTATTCGCGACTTTTTCCAATCCCCCATCTGCCTCAAAAGAAGTATAAACTTTATATCCTTCTGACAGCATAACTTCAGAGAGGGCTTTTTGTATCGTTGGATCGTCCTCGATTATTAAAATTGAACGCATATAATTATTTGTTAATATTTATAGGAAGAGTGAAATAAAATGTCGTCCCCTCTCCTGCTTCAGAAAATACTCCAATAACTCCGTTGTGCGCCTCAACAACTCCTTTGGACACAACCAATCCCAATCCTGTCCCCTTCTTTCCAGACTTTGCGGTATTTTCCAACTGTACAAATTTATTGAAAAGTTTATCAATCTTATCTGCCGGGATTCCTTCTCCTGTATCAGTAACCGCCACCACCAAATAGTTATCTTGGAAACTAATGCCTTGTTTAATCCCCGGCCACACCAACTTTTGTTCCACTACGGTCCTGGCAAGGTCTATACCCCTAGGTAATAAAAAAGCGCAGATGGTAATTTTCCCTCCCGCGTTTGTAAATTTAATAGAATTGGAAAGAAAATTATTTAAAACCTGTGAAATTTTATGCTCGTCAAACTCCAAATTCTCTGGGACTTTTTCGTCGACATGAGAAACCAACTCCAGACTTCCCTCGTCTGCCAAAGCTTTAAAGGAACCGATTCGGGTGTCTATAACACTTCTAATCGGCGTGGCTTTTTTTATGAGTTGAAATTTACCCGATTCCAGCTTGGCAACATCCAATAAATCATTTACCAAACCCAACATGTCTTTGGTGTTAGTCACGATCAAGTTTACGAACTCTGAAAACTTTTTCTCATCTTGTTTAACCCTATCGCTTTCCAAAAGACTGGCAATCCCTTTTATTCCGGTAAGTGGCGAACGTAACTCGTGAACCATCATGTTTGTAAAATCTTCGCGCATCTTCTCCACTTCTTTTTCTTTGGTAATATCATGAAATAAAACCACAGACCCCAAAAAATTTTTATCTTTGTCTTTTACGGGAGAAATTAAAATCTGAAAAAAATGATTGTTCAGAGTAACGGCTGGGGAGATTACCAACCGGTCTTCTCTCATACTGTCTTGAAGTTTGTTACGTAAATCAAACGTGGTGGCCAAAGCGTCTAAAACCTCAAAAATTGTCACATTTTCTCCGGAAAAACCCAACATTAATTTTGCGGCCGTATTGATAACTGATAGCTGTTTTTGATTGTCAATCATCAATACACCATCGGCCATACTTGCAACCATGGAGTTTAGCTTCCCTTTTTCGACATTTAAAACGTGTTGCAGTTTCGTCACGGCATCGGAAGCCTGGTTCATAATAGTATAAAGGATCTCGACTTCCTCTTTTTTATAACGATTTTTTTGGTTGGACGAAATATTTAAAAGCCCTACCGGGCTGTCTCCAATAACTATTGGAACGTTAAAAAAAGAACCTACGGATTCAATGCTGGTAGGGTCGGTAATGGTTCCCGAAATGGTTTCTTCCAAATCATCGACTTGAAAATCTTTACCTAAAAGAATGTTTAAAGACTTCAACATCACCTTTTTATTATCATCAATAAATTTTTTATTAACGGGTTTTTCCAGATTGATGTTGTATTCGATCTTCCTTGTCCCGTCCGGTTTCGGCGTGACCAGTATATACGAGACGGTGGAATAATCTAAAAGTCGGCGCAAAGATCCCGCGATAATTTCGACTATTTGATCAATTTTTAAAGAATAACCTATTCGTTCACCCAATTCTCGTAAAATCGACAACTGATACATCCGCTGATTCATCTCTTTTTCTCTTTTCAAAAGATTTACCTGAACCTTGCGAAATTCGAATAAAAAAACCGTGACGACAACCGCGGTAAAGATCCCGAGCAAAAGTAATAAATTTACTAAGTTAAAACTCATTAAACTTCAACAAGATTCAAACAGCCTGTTCTACTTGGTTACTGAATGAAACTTAATAAACCCTAAAGCAACAAAAAATAAAGCGATAACCAACAACAAATCGTGAACAATCGGCTGATACTTTTCAGTTATAATACTTGCTATAACTCCCGCATTTCCCAAACTTTGAGCGGCTCGATCTAACGCTTCAACTGACAAAAATACCATTCCCGTTCCAACCAGACGTAACCCGTTTCCGACAATCCCTCCATATTTTCTGGTAGTTTTCCATAAATTTACAATCACCCCGATAACCACGACGACTAAAAGAAAACCGGATGTAAATTGAGTGATCCCCACTCTGGTTGCGTCTGTGCTTTGAGCGAACGCCGTGACAGGAGCCAACAGAAAAATCGCGGCGAGCAATAAAATTCTACTTATCAAATTTTTCATATTTTTATTTTATATCTATTTTTATAGAAGGATATTTCGCAAAAACCGGTTTTAAAACATTTTTTACTATTTGCCCGGAAAGTTCAATGTATTGATCGACCAGTTGTTGTAGAATATCCTGCTGTTCGCCGGACATGTTAACTACTCCACCCTCTTTATCCAATTTCAAACCGGAAATCGACCCGGCTTTAAGCAGGGCCACATCCGGACCCAAAATTAATATTTGTTTTTTTACAATTTCTGATATTAAATCTTTATACTGCTGTTCATTGGGCATTTCGGTATATCATTTTCAATAATCTTTCAGATTGTTTCTTTAGATCATCGATTTTAGTTGTTGGAAATTTTTGTTATTTTGTTTCTCCGCTTTGGTTCCGACTCAATACCGTTTTAACTTTATCGAGCAAATCAGCAAGTGAGTAATTGGCTTTCACTAAATAGTCTTTCGCTCCAAGCGACAGCGCTTCCGAAATCCGTTCGTAATCAGAGAGGTTTGTTAGAATTACGACCGGAACATTTTTGGTTTCAGAATCTTCTTTCATTTTCTTTAAAACTTGCATCCCATCCATTTTTGGCATAACTAAATCCAAAAGAACCAAATCAGGTTTAAAACTTTTAATCTTTTCTAATCCTTCTGACCCATCAGCGGCTCCCTGTGTTTCGTAACCACCTTGGTTAAGTTCTTCTTCGAGGGCGGCCAATAAAATTTCTTCGTCCTCAACGACTAAAATTTTCGCTTTTTCTGACATATTATTATTCTTTTGTTTCGACTCACACTTCCCTCCCGAAACCAAAAGGGAAGGTAAGGGAGGGATCGAATCTTAGCACTCGACCATCCCCTATTCTTGATGAAAACCCAAAAAGAACATGAGACTATGTTAATATTTGTTGATAATATTGTACCATAGATCTACAAAAGCTACAAAAAATACAATTAATAAAATCAATCGCGTTTTTTATGGTGGTCAAGAAAGGGTTCCCAGCCCGAGGCCAGTCCGTCCCAGGGCGAAATTTTCCAGAAAAAAACCATCTGGGTTATCCAAAAGAACAACTTTGACTGCGTCTGGGCAGAGAGGGATTCGAACCCCCGTAGCCACAAGGGCGCCTGGTTTACAGCCAGGTGCATTTGACCGCTCTGCCATCTGCCCAGACGCAAAAAAACTTGTTCAAATTATAATAAAAAATGTCAAAGTTATCTTACAAGGCTGCCGCCACAAGTCGGTAGTATGTCCTGACGGACAACTACGGTGCACGCCTTCGCTTTACCTACCTACCCGCGCCTAAGCCCACGGTCAGATTCGAACTGACGACCTACGGTTTACAAAACCGTTGCTCTACCAACTGAGCTACGTGGGCACTACTTCACTCCCGCTTTCGCAGGAGCTACGAAGTGCAGGCATTCCACAAATTATACTTTTATTTCCTCAAAATTTTAACTGTCTTAGTTTGTCTCTGGCTGAATCATTTGTTGGTTCTAACTCTAAAACTTTCTCTAACAATTTCTTAGCCAATTCTTTTTTTCCGGAAGTTACCAAAAAGTCGGAAAGTAACAGCATATATTTAGGATTGTCCGGAGACAAAATCAGCGCTTTTTCAACAGCCTCAACCGCTTTTTCCGTCTGCTTTTTTGCTTCATAACACAAACTTAGATTTATCAAACGATTTGGAGAATCCGGTTTTAAATCTATCGACTGTCGGTAAGCTTTAATCGATTCATCGTATTTACCAAGGTTAAAATAAATTAGTCCTAATCTGCTAAAAAATTTGTCAATGTCAGGATGTTTCTTGGTCAAATAAAGATAAACTTCCAATGCGTCAAAAAACTTCTTTTGATCAATATACAATTTTCCCAATCCTTCATAAGCATCTTTGTTTCCCGGATCCTCCTTGATAATTTCCAGAAGCGATTGTTCTGCCGATTCCAGATTGCTGTTTTTTATGTGATCCGCGGCTTCACTTAAATGTTCAGAAACCTCTCCGGTAGGCTTTCTTAGTTGTGATTTCAAGCTTTTAAAATGTAACGCTCTTGAAAACCGCTCTAAATAATTCGAGCTATTGGTATGACTTTTTGCTTCCGCTACAAAACTGGCCAGGCATTTATAAAAACTTACTAACCAATTTTTAATTTTTCCTACAAAAATAACTACCCGACGAGTACCTGCGGTTTCTGGAGACGCGCCGACAGAACCACTCTCCTGCCTGATAATCACCTGTGGCAGTCTGCGCAAAATAATCAAAATAATCGTCGCAATCGAGATTATTACTATTAGTTGAGGAAGTAGCTTAAACATTCAGATTTAATTTTAAATATATAAATTGTTTATAAAGAATATTCCTAATATCTAATTAATAATTTTTTTACTCTCCCAGTTGATAGCGGGTAAACCGGCTAACCACGACTTTCTCTCCCAATTTAGCGGTTAAATCGTCAAGTTGTTGTTTAACCTTTATCTTTGGATCTTTTATAGTCGGCTGGTCCAAAAGACAAACGTCTTGATAAAATTTTTCGAGTTTTCCTTCAATGATTTTATTTACTACCGCCTCCGGTTTTTTTCCATCTACTTGTTCTTTAAAAATTTCCTTTTCTTTTTCCAAAATATTAGCGTCTACCTGCTCACGAGAAACACATGTTGGATCGGCGGCGACAATCTGTAGCGCCAAATCGTGAACAAAATTTTTAAAGTCGTCAGTTTTAGCCACAAAATCTGTTTCGCAGTTTACTTCAACCAAAACTCCAACCTTACCACCATGAACATAGGCTTCAACCAATCCCTGGCCTGCCGTCCTACCGGATCTTTTAGCGGCTCTCACCTCGCCTTTTTTTCGTAAAAATTCTAAAGCTTTGTCTACGTCACCATCAGTTTCTAGTAGCGCTTTTTGAGCATCTTGCATGCCGGCGCCGGATACTTCACGTAATTTTTTTACATCTTCTAAAGATATTTTACCAGCCATAAATATTTTTATGATTTAATCTTATTAATCTCTTTCTTTCCGTCTCCGGCCTTCCCTTTGTTAACTGCGTCAGCAATATACCCGGTTATCAAATCAATAGCTTTACTCGCGTCGTCATTTGCGGGAATTATAAAATCGATCATAGAAGGATCGCCGCTTGTATCGGTTATGCCGATTACTTTTACTCCCGTGGTATGCGCCTCTCGCACCGCGATAACCTCATCACCGGTGTCAACGACAAAAACCGCTTCAGGTGGTTTTTTCATATCTCGGACACCTTCAAACAAAAGAATGCTTTTGTCCATTTCCCGTTTCATCATCAACTGCTCTTTTTTCGTATAATTTTTTATGCGATCACTTTTTAAAAGTTCTTCTATTGAAGACATTTTTTTTATAGACCGCTGAATGGTTCGAAAATTGGTCAACGTTCCTCCCAGCCATCGTTCGGTAACATAAGGCATACCGCATGCCTGCGCATGTTTTTTAACTAATGCCTTAGACTGTTTTTTTGTACCGACGAATAAAATCTTGCCGCCGGACCCTACCGTTTCGGTAATATAGTCTTGGGCTTGTTTTATTTTCTGATAGGTCTTTTCTAAATCGATGATGTGGAATTTATTACGAGTCGTAAAAATATACGACGCCATTTTTGGATTCCACCGTGAAGCTCGATGCCCAAAATGGGCACCCGCTTTGAGGAGTTCCTCAAGTGTTAGTTCGCTCATAAATTTCCCTTTCTGCTTCGTCTGTCAGCCGTGGCTGACGGGCGGAGCCTACCCCTTTTCAATGATTCAGGACTGATAAAGAAGCCCACAGGCGTTATCAGCAGGGCTAAACCAAAGGTGAAAAGAGTGATTATTGATTACTGCAAGGATTATAACAAATCAGAAAGCATTGTGCAAACAAAAATAGTAGCTCAAATTCGCTCTTGTCAACGGCAGGTCTTTGTGCTACACTAATCTGGTATTTAAAATAATATATGAAGACACAAATTCATCCAACATATTATAATGATGCCAAAATAACCTGCGCCTGCGGGAATTCTTTGGTTGCCGGATCAACTAAAAAAAAAATTCATACTGAAACTTGCTCCGCTTGCCATCCGTTTTTCACCGGCAAACAAAAACTGATAGACACATCCGGAGTTTTGGATCGGTTCAAAAAACGCGCGCAAAAAACTGCTGTTTTAAAAACCAAGAAAACTACCAAAAAATCCAAAACTTAGCATAATCTATCCTACTGGCTATCTCAGCAATTGAGATAGTTTTTTGTTTTAAACTTCATCATTATTAACTACACGAAATTTAAAGTGCAAAAATTAAAATTCAAAATAATAATACAAAATTAAAAAATTTAGATTTTAATTTGTTATTTTACACTTTGCATTTTAAACTTTACATTTCTGGTATGACGAAACAATTTGAAAAAATTATAAAACAATACGAAGATCTTTCACAAAAACTTTCTTTCACAACCGATTCTCAAGAACTAAAAAGGCTTGGGAAAAAACAGGCTGGTTTAAGTATGGCTTATGAACAAATAATGGATCTAAAAAAACTGGAAAAGCAGGCGGAAGAAAACCAAAAATACTTAAAAGACAAAGATCCAGATGTCCGCCAACTTGCGGAAGAAGAAGATACCTCTTTAAAAACTAAAATTGGAGATTTAAAATTGAAAATTGAAGAAGCCTTACTGCCCAAAGATCCGCTTAACGAAAAAGATGCGATCGTCGAAATTCGCGCCGCTGCCGGTGGAGATGAGTCAAGTTTGTTTGCCGGCGAGCTTTTTCGGATGTATTCAAAATATGCCGAGACCAACAAATGGAAAACTTCTCTCAATTCTCAAAGTCGAAATGAAATTGGCGGGTTCAAAGAAGTTATATTTTCTATTAAAGGAAAAAATGTTTACGGTGATATGAAATTTGAATCCGGAGTACACCGGGTACAACGCGTGCCGGAAACCGAAAAAACCGGTCGCGTGCACACCTCCACTGTCACAGTCGCGGTATTACCAAAGATTGAAGAGGCTGATTTTAAAATCGAGCCAAAAGATTTAAAAATTGAAACTTCAACCTCACAAGGCGCTGGCGGGCAGTCGGTGAATACCACTTACTCGGCGATAAAAATAACCCACTTGCCCTCCGGTATTACGGCCCAAAGTCAAGACGAGCGTTCACAAATTCAAAACCGTGCCAAAGCCATGGAGGTTATTGTTGCTCGAGTATTTAACTACTACGAAGAAAAAAAACAAAAAGAACTCAAAGAACAAAGACTTTCGCAAATCGGTACCGGCGATAGAAGTGAAAAAATTCGCACTTACAACTTTCCCCAAGATCGCATTACCGACCACCGGATCAATCAAAACTGGAATCAGACCAACGAAATTCTCAATGGAAAACTTTGGCCAATTATCGATGCGTTGAAAGCAAAGGAAAAAAAGCAATTAAAAAATATCTAATTATTGGTAAATAACGATCCCTAAAGCTTCCCGCAGGGTATTCCCTAAAGGGAATACTACGCCTGCTCGCATTTTTGTATTTATGCTCGCAGACGTGTTTGATCGGGTTATTTCCTCCGTTTTAATCCCGTGGAACTTCGGACATGCAGAATACCCTAATGCAAGGCATAGGGGTATTCTGCCAGAAATAATAACCAACGCTCAATACAAAATTATTTATTTGAAAATTAATGACTATTCAAAAAGTATTAACTTGGGCTACTGAAATACTAAAAAAAACCTCGACTTCCCCTTCTTTGGACGCGGAGGTTCTTTTGTATTATACGCTTAAAAAACCGAAGGAGTTTATCCTGACAAACCAGTCCAAAAAGCTAACGAGCAAACAACTTAACAAGTTTAAAAATCTGATTGAAAAACGATCAATTGGAATTCCGGTTGCCTATTTGACTGGCCACAAAGAATTTTACGGTCTCGATTTCATGGTAAATAAACAGGTCCTAATCCCCCGCCCGGAAACAGAAGAGCTCGTTCAGCTAACGCTGAACAGAATTATGAATTATGAATTAGGAATTAGGAATGTTGTCGATATTGGGACTGGCTCGGGAAATATAATTACCTCTATCGCTGTTTTTTTGGGACTCCCGAGGGGAGGCGAAATAATCCCAAACCCTAATAAATTGCTTCCCGCCTCGACTCGTCGTCTTCGGCAAGGCGGGCGTCGCTACGCTCCTCGCAATGACATTTCTTTCTATGGAACCGACCTCTCAAAAAAAGCTTTACAAATTGCCCGTAAAAATGCTCGTAGACATGGGGTTAAAATTAAATTTCTTAAAGGCAATCTCCTGGATCCTCTCTTTAATCTCCCTTTCATAAGGGAGAAAAAGAGTGCGGATCATAGCTGGATTGTTCTCGCGAATTTGCCTTATATTGAGAAGGTTCCCTTCTCGCCGAGAAGGGAACCTTCTCCGGATCAAACCGGTCTGCGCTTCGAACCGAAACAAGCTTTATTTACAACTGAAAAAGGGCTCAAACAAATCCGCTTACTGCTTAAACAAATCGGAAAACTTAAACACCTCCCAAAAATCATTTTGTTAGAGTTCGACCCTCGGCAAAAAACCAGCCTTAAAAAGCTGGTAAATTTAAATTTACCCACAGCCAAAATCACTTTTTTCAAGGACCTTTCCGGTAAATGGAGTTTTGTTGAAATTTCAATTTGACTTTATTTATCGCGACTGCGATAATTATCAAGTCATTTAATTAACAATCTCAATGATAAAAAATCAACAAAAAGAAAAATCCGAAGTTGTTTCGCACTCGCCAAATATTTCTCCATTAACACTAAAACCAATGCAACAAAACAACAACACCCCGATAGCTATTTCGATAGTCATTGCCGGGGCTTTAATTGCCGGCGGGATATTTTTAAGTTCCATGTATGGACCAAATAAAAATTCAACATCTGTAGCGGGAATCCAAGGTGGGCAACCGGCAGCTCCGGTTGACCCTTACGCGGCCAACACCGAATTAGCAAAAAATGTCTTACCTGTGAGCGAAGAAGATCATATTATTGGGAACCGTGACGCCAAAGTGGCGATTATTGAATACTCTGATCTTGACTGTCCTTTTTGCCAAAAAATTCACTCCACACTGCAACAAATTACAAAAGATTACGATAAAAATGAAGTGGTTTGGGTTTATCGTCATCTCCCTCTCCCCCAGCTTCACCCTTATGCTCCGGCCAAAGCGGAAGCAAGCGAGTGCGCGGCTAAACTTGGTGGAAATTCCGGTTTTTGGAAGTTTGTTGATACTTATAATAAAAACCAAGATGCGAGTGGTGGAGAAGAACTTATTCTTGACACAGCTGTAAACGCCGGTTTTTCAAGAGATGAATTTAAAAATTGCCTTTACACCGAAGATTTTTCGGGAATAATAGAAAGCCACATCGCGAACGCTCAAAATTCCGGTGGAAACGGCACTCCTTTTAGTGTTATTGTTAGCGAGGATCAGTTCGTCCCAATATCCGGCGCTCTGCCCTACGATATCTTCAAAACTGAAATCGACAAGCTCTTGGAAAACTAATCACTTGAATATTTAAACTCATAAAAACCCCGATTCTTTCGGGGTTTTTCGGTAAAATTAGAACTTACGCGTTGTATTTTTTCAAAAGCCTTGAATTACGAAGCTCCAATTTTATGTCATGGCTTAGGCCTCCGGCCACCCGCTTGAATGAATGTTATTGTTCGAGCGACTTGTCCGCCTAGGGAGGAAGTCAAAACCTACATTGTCGCATCTTCTCGGCTCGGCTAGCGCCTCGCTCGAAGGATATTAGAAAAGTAGCTTGGATAAATGTTATTGTTCGAGTGTAATCGAGAACTACATTGTCGCATCTTCTCGGCTCGGCTAGCGCCTCGCTCAAAGAATATTAATGACATCCCCCCTCCCCGGACTCTCCGCCTCCGCCGGATCGTCCGAGTTTTCCTGCAAGGAAATAAAAAAACCCGCTTCGCAGTGGGTTTTTTATTGAAACTTTAACGACTCTATTCGGGAGGAACCTCGTGAAAATCAGGAACTTGGGAATTGTCTGTTGAAGCTAACAAAACCATCCTGGCAGAAAATGCCACCAGTCCCGGACTATACACCCCCGACGTATCAACCGTGGCCAACTCTCTTGCTTGAGAGGTTTGAGTGGAAACCACCGCCTCAAAAGTAATCCCAAAAGAATCGTTAGGAGTCAACACTCCTGTATAAGTAAAACCACTCAAAGATCCAGAACACAATCCAGGGCAGGAAAAATTGGTTGGGTTTCTTAGATTGGAGGATAAAGTAATGCCCGCCGAAACTCGAGAAGCGTCACCAGGACCATTGTTTCCGTAAACTATATTAAACCTCAAAACATCTCCATTTTTAATTTTGGAAAGATTGAACGAACTAGATCCATTTACAGCCGAAATTGACACATCAACATCCGGTTTTGGAGCTGGTAAAAAATTTATTACGTAATTAATTCCAACGGTTTGATTCCCTGCGTTTGGTTCAGATAAAGTTACAGTTCCAGTATAAATAGATGGGGCAAAAGAGGTGTCTGTTATAGATACTGCGACGGCTTGATTGGCTCCTGGAACCAAAGAGAAAGACACCGGCGAAACCGAAATCCAAGAACGATTATCAGACGCGGTGAAATTCAAAATCTGATCGCCGGTGTTTGTAACAATCACTTGTTGAAGAGCCGGGTTCGCGTCGCCTTGAGTGGCTGAATAATTTAAAACTGAAGGGTCGTGTGTGAAGGTATAGAGTCCGGAAGAAGTTTTGCTCCAGTTGAGTTTTATTCTCGCATCCCCCGCGTGTTCTCTGAAAATTACGGTAACAGCGCGGGTTCCGGCTGAAATATCTACATTTGGTATTGTCAGCGGATTACAGGCAACGGCATAACAATGATTTAAGATATCGTTAGAGGCGTAAGGGGTAATTTCCCTGTTGCCAAAAACCGGGTCTTCAATAATAACTTTGGCTCCGTCGTCAACGCTTTGATTATCCGGAAAAGAAAAATCATATTTACCGCCTGTAAAATTAAAGTTGCCTCTCCATCTGACTATAAAAGAATCACTTTCCCCTGCCGGACCGTTCCAGAGCCATCTCCAGCCTGACGCGGCATCTGGCGGATAATCAATCGAATAACTATCAGCCGGATTTTGAGAAACAGTAGTCGGGCCATCACCTTTTAATATATAACCAGGATCAACGCCATACAAACCGATAATATTGGCATCACCCCCCGGATAATCCCAGACGCAACTAACAAATTGATTCGTTCCGACCGCGGAATCATCGCAAGCTGGCGGCAGTACAGGGCCAGCATTAACAGATAGCTGGGAGCTGCCGGAGCCACTTTCTCCTCTCCCCGCGGCTCTTGCGGTGATTGTGTAATTACCGGGGCTAAGACCGCCAGTGGCGGAAACGGTAACATCAGCCGAATCAGAATCGCCTCTGGAAAGATAGGTTCGGTTAGGTGAAATAACGCATGACGCGCTCAACGGGCATCCCGGAACTGACAAATCAACCCACCCGGCAAAGCCTCCTTGTGATGAAACCGTTGCCAAATATTGCGCGGTGCCCCCCGGATTGATTGGTTGCGGGGAAAAAGGAGTCAAAGTAACTCCAATGTCTATATTGCCTCTTGATTGTGGTGGAGGCGCGACTCTGCAAGATTCCGGCGGGGTAAAATCAGGATCATGTACGCAAGAACGAATAGTTACTTCTTCGCCACTACTACCAACCACTACATAAGAATCACAAATATTTTGCTGACACTCCGGGTTGTTCGAGGCGCAATCCCTGTCGTTTCTACAACCGGAGCTTTTGGTATAGCACTGTTGGATGGTGTTGCAGGTTGTGTCTATTTTGTTTTTAGTAACACCACCGTTTAACGCACAACCGAAACTCGTAGTAACATCACACCAACATTCCTCGTAGGTATCAAAACATTGGTCAATATCTCTGCAGTATTCACACTCCCAACCGATGACCCCTACCCCCACATCGTAACAACTTGTCTCCTGATAACTTGTTGCAGAAGATTGAACTAAATAAGAATGTCCGTTATATTCATCCGTACATTCTCCTGGGGATAGTTGAGCGAAAGCAGGGTTTATTTCATAAATAAAACTATTGCTACTGTAAAGCGCTAAAATTATTAAAACTGTGGCTATTGCAACTGAAAAAAATAGAGGGGTAAAGCCTTTAAAAGTTAAGTTATCTTTTGAGAATATTTTTCTCATATTTGTCAATCTCTTTTTTTTAAGTATTTTTATTTCGATCGAAGTTATCAAAGCATTAAAATTATGACTTAAACTAAAAAATACGTCAACCTTGACAAAATAATCATTTAATGGAAGAATATAGAGGCTCTTTCAACTTGAACGATAGATTATATCGCTCGAGGAGGACAAAATGAAAATAAATGCGATGAAAAAACTATCCCATGCCGCTTGGGCGGTTTTTGTAGTGCTCTTCCTGCTTCTGCTACCAACAGCAGGGGTATACGCTCAAAGACTCGGCGGCTACTACGGGCCCGCCTACGTCGAAGATTGGACAGACCTTCTGCCTTCGGGAGTTTCACTTTCCGGGGCTCACTACCGTATTATCGCAAACGATCACGAACTTTTTCTGGTCGTATACGACGGCGTCGCCACAACAATCTACAGGTCTATCGACGGCGAGCCGTTTCAGACCGTAATCCGCGACGACGATTTAAAGATGATCGGAAAGTTGGTCGTACCTGCAAGTACAGAAGGGTTCGTGTCTGTAGCCACTTTCACAACGGCTACACAAGGGTTGTTCTTCCGTACGATGTCTGGCGAAAAAAACTCAGTAACTACTGCCTACTCAATCGTAGGCGGTATCACTACCAAAATAGTCGGTGCTGGTGACGTGATCCGCAACGCGGAAGTCATCAACGTAGACATCAACGGCAAGCCGGTTTCCACAAGAAAAATGGACCTGGATGTCCGCAGACTAAGCACTCCATTTCCTGCTTCCGACGGACGTCTGCTTGCCTATCTAGATGTCTTCGAGGACGGCACCAAAAAAATCCGCTCTGGTGCGTACGAATGCGACTCCAAAGGAAACTGGAAACAGTTGTTCAGTACCGTTATCCATGGTACCAGCCTCGACACCAGATTCGGGGTGCATGAGATAGGTGGAATAATCCACTTCATGGAGCAATACAATTCCTCTCGCTATCTCACCCGCCTCATCGATAGGCAAACCGGCGAAAAACAAGTCATTCAAAGATTCTCTATCTCGGGGACTGACTTTGGCGATCCTATCACCATCTCTGATGGCAGACAGCTACCGACTCAAAATATTCTCATGGCATCTCCGATCGACCAAAAAACGATCCGACTTGCTGTCAGGTACTTCGACTATGGGACGCAGACGCTCCGAGGATACATTGCCAGTCTTGAACCGGAAGGGTCTAGTCTTCAGGTGAAAGCTGAAATCCCATCTACCCTCAACGGCCGGCAAGTAGTTGTTTCTACTATCTACGCTGCAAGCGACAAGATAGGCTTGGCCGAAGTCCTGTTCGACTCCTTCGAGGGAGGAGAGCGAGGCATAGTGCTCTGCCAAAACAACGACTGCCAACTGGTTCTTAAGGAGTCAGACTCTTTACCAGGTGGCGGCAGTGCCTTCGGCATCGGTCTCATGACTGCTTCTGGCTGCAACGCTTGGGCGATAGTTGGCAGTTCGCTAATTCGGATTGCCGTCCCACCCTGCGCGGACATCAACACCACGCCACCGGCTGTTATCACCGGCATCACCTCCGCCACAGGGGATCCTAAGGCCGCGTATGCTCCCGGAGATTTCTTAACAGCGTACGGACAGTACCTGTGCGGCTATCTCTGGAACCCAGAATTGTTTCCGCTACCCCAAGCGGTGGTAAACAGCGCTCCTTTCAGCTACCAAATCGGAGGGTGTCATGTCCGTGTAAACGGACAACTTGCGCCGATGCACTTCGGGATTACCTGGGCGAACGACTTCTCATCCCAGTCCAATTTCCTGTTGCCCGAAGACACCGCTCCCGGATCTGCCCAAGTCGTCTTCGAGCGTCTCCGCGATGACCTCACCATAGAGACTGTCTCCGATCCATCCACCATCATGGTCTCGAACCAGCCCTCCCCACGACCGTTCCGATTAGGTGATGACGGTTCTGTGATTATGCAGAACGTCAGCCAGGATCATACTGGCGGAACGTTAGTTTCCCCTACTACCCCGGCTCGCCCCGACGACTGGCTCATCACCTACTGGGCCGGGTGGGGATACACAGATCCTCCGGTCAAGCCCGGGCAGACTCCCGAACGCCTCGCCACAGTCGTGACCTGGTACGAAACGTACACCTTCGATGGAAGCACTGGAGGTTGGGCACGCGCCGAAAGTGTTGCGGCTCTCACCTGGCAGTTCCCGGGAGTTTACCAACTCAACTTGAGAATTCCTGAAAACGTCGTCGTGGACTCCCAAGGACGCGCCTACGTCAGAGTCTTCTTTATAGATATCCAACACTACGTCGATTTCGTGACGTACGTGTCGCGAGACTAACAGGCGGCTCAACACGAAAGCCGTCCTACCCAAGACCAAATTTTTTCATCATTTCAGTTTCGCGCCTGCTTCGGCAGAGACGCAAAACAAAAAACCTCGATCAAGTTTAGATTGAGGTCTTTTTTTATCCTTTGCGTATTTTTAACTGCGATAAAACAATTTGTACAATTGACGACCGTCAATTGTACAAGTTAAAAAAAAGAGGGGATGATGGAGAGGTTGAGAGAAAAAAAAGAGAAAAGGAAAGCATGCGATGTCTTGCTATAAATTACGAAATCCTTTCAAACCGCTAGTGTCATTGCGACCCCGGACTGGATTCGATGGCAATCTGAACATTATCCTTCGAGCGACTTGTCCGCCTAGGGAGAAAGTCAAAAACTACGTTGTTTTATCTTCTCGACTCGGCTAACACCTCGCTCGAAGGATATTAAAAAGCTGCTCCAAGAACATTATTGTTCGAGCGTAGTCGAGAACTATAAAGCGAAAAAGGTCTGGTATTTAGGAGATACCATAGGCCAAAAAGCCCACGGATGTTCATTTTTTAAAGTCTAATCTATACCGTAAGTAGTCAACGCAATCTCAACAATCACGCCATTCGCATTTTTTTCATCTTTAAATATGTTTACCAAAAAAAGTTCCATCCCATCGTAACTGCCGGCGATCAGACTCGCGCCGCCGATAGTGTTGGTAGTCTCACCCATCTGCCAGCCGGCTTCTTTTAGATAATCGGAATAACTATTTAAAACATCTTCCAAAGTTTTGTCTGACGTATAACTGAAACTCTCTTGTACAAACCCTTGATCCAAGTATTCTTTTATAACATTTTCCATAACTACCGCTTTATGATCCAAAAGCAATTCCCGAGGCACCCAAACAGGAATATCTTCATTATCAACCGGGATCACTTGCAATTGTCCTTGTGGAGTATTTACCACGGTGTTTTTAGACGTGACATTGCCACTCTGCCAAAGATATAAACTTACTACAATTATTATTGCAATAATAATGATAATTATATTTTTCTTTGCCTTCATTGTTTATTTTTTAATTTTTTGTCATTACTATGTTATCGTTCGAGCGTAGTCGAGAACTACATTGTCGCATCTTCTCAACTCGGCTAGCGCCTCGCTCGAAGGATATTAACAACGTCCTCCCCAGACTATGAATTACGCTTCAGTTTAAAATGAGGTTATTTCTTCTCCCTTATTATATACAAAACTTTCTAAAAACCCAACACTTCGCCATGTTAGTAACAAAAAAACCCCACTTTACAGTGAGGTTTTAATGCTTTCCGTTATTCGGGTGGGATCTCTATAAACTCCGGTGATTTTGATGTTTGGGTTTTTGCCAGTAAAATAATCCTGGCAGAAAACGGTATCGCTCCTGGATCGTAAGTACCGAACGTGTCGATAATAACCAACTCACGAGGCTGAGTAGTCAAGGTGGAAACTGTAGCATCAAACGTAACTGTAAAAAATTCACCTGTAGATAAAATGCTTGGATAAGTAAAATTATTATAATTACCAAAGCACAAACCCGGACAGGAAAAATTGGTAATACTGGAAATGTTAGCAGACGCCGAGATCCCTGCTTTAACTTGAGTCGCGTCCCCCGGCCCGTCATTTCGATATGTGATACTGAAATTTAAGATGTCCCCGTCTTTGATGTCGGACAAACTGAACGAACCTGATCCATTGACTGCCGAAATTGATACAGCGACGTTAGGAATCGGAACAGGTGGGGCATCTACGGTATAATCAACCGGAACAGTCTGGTTTGCGGCGTTTGGTTCGGAAATTGTCACGGCGCCGGTGTAGTTACCTGGCGCAAAGGAGGTGTCAGTGACAGAAACTGTGAATACCCGATTGGCGCCGGGAGCCACAGAGAAAGTGGTTGGGGCAACAGAGATCCAAGAGCGATTGTCAGATATGGTAAAGTCTAAATTTTGATCGCCGGTGTTTTGTATGGTTACATTTTGAGAAGCCGGGTTAGGCCCATTTTGCTCTGCTGAAAAATTCAAAGAGGAAGGTGCTTTGTTAAAGGTGTAAATAGGGGCTCCCGCCAAAGGAGTCAATTGAGACTGCGGGACTATGGCTTTGGGGGTTTGTGGCGAGCTCCAAAAAAGCTGGGCAACACCAAATACGGTATTTTCAAAATATTCCATACGAATCGGATACTTTTGGCCAGCGATTAAATTGATAGTCGCGGTGTGTTCAGTGGGTGGCTGGGCAAACCATTTATCTATCAGTAAAATACCATTCACCCATAATCTAACTCCATCATCTGTGAGTATGTAAAATGTGTAAGTTTCTGTGCACCGGGCTTCAATCTCCCCTTCCCAACGAACAGAGAAAGTGTCTCCTCCACCGGCATAAGTAGTCCCAATAGGATCTGATGGGTTAAAATTGATTGTGGCATCGATATGCTGGTTGGTTTGAGAATTGAAATTTGTTCCATTAAAAACCGTTGCCGTTAAACCGGTTCCGATTCCGGCGGCGTTGCAACCAACCAGTGGAACGCCATTTACTGTGTAATCAACCGCGACCGTCTGGTTGCCAGCGTTTGGTTCGGAAATAGTGACGGTGCCGGTATAGTTGGCCGGGGCAAGCGAGGTGTCGGTGACAGAGACTGACACTACTCGATTGGCGCCGGGGAGCACGGAGAAAACAGCTGGGACGATGGAGATCCAAGAGCGATCATCAGAAAAAATAAAACTTAGATCTTGGTTGCCGGTGTTGGTTATAGTTACGTTTTGAGAAGCGGGATTTCCAGCACCTTGGTTAGCAGAATAGCTAAGAGATGCGGGGGCGCGGGTAAAGGTATAGTTTAGACCGGCACTCACAGTATAATTAACCGTGACCGTCTGGTTTGCCGCGTTTGGTTCGGAAATGGTTATGGTGCCGGTATAACCTGCTGGCGCAAGCGAGGTGTCGGTAACAGAAACTGACACTACTCGATTGGCGCCCGGGAGAACAGAGAAAACGGTTGGAGAAATGGACATCCAAGGACGGTCATCAGATAGAGTAAAGTTTAGAGTTTGGTTGCCAGTGTTTTGTATAGTTACATTTTGAGAAACTGGATTTGGGTCATTTCGGACAGCGGAATAGTTAAGGGTTGCGGGGGCGCGAGTGTAGGTGTAGGTAGGCCCGACCGGTGATGGGGTCAATTGAGACTGCGGAACTATGGCTTTGGGGGTTTGTGGCGAACTCCAGAAAAGCTGGGCGACGGAAGTCACGCCGCCTTCGAAAAAATCCATGCGAATAGGGTACTTTTGGCCGGCGATTAAATCGATTGTTCCGCTGTATTCAGTGGGTGGATGGCCAAACCATTTATCTACCAGTAAAACCCCATTTACCCACAGTCTGACTCCGTCATCTGTTCGGGCGTAAAAAGTGTAAGTTTCCGTGCACTGGGCTTCAATCTCTCCGTCCCATTTAACAGAAAAATTATCACCACTGCCCGTATAGGTAACCCCGATAGGATCTGCCGGATCAAAATTGATTGTGGGGTCGACATGTTGATTTACATGAGGAGGGAAAAATACTCCATTATAAACCGTCGCGGTCAAGCCGGTTCCGGATCCGGTGGGATTACAACCGACTGGTGGAGGACCATTTAAAGTATAATTAACCGCGACCGTCTGGTTTGCCGCGTTTGGTTCGGAAATGGTTATGGTGCCGGTATAACCTGCTGGCGCAAGCGAGGTGTCG
>PFAJ01000051.1 GCA_002773695.1 Candidatus Doudnabacteria bacterium CG10_big_fil_rev_8_21_14_0_10_41_10
AAGAAGGGGCAAAGTGGCTTGCATATGGCCTAAACAACACCGCGGTTTATTGGTCACCATCTGTCATTGTGTTAGGAGGATCAATGATAATCAAAAGTCCCGGAATTTCAATTGAGAGGGTGTCGCATCACCTAAAAAAGGTACTTACAATATTTTCGGAGCGCCCGCGTTTAGCAAAAGCGGAACTCGGTGATATCGGCGGCCTTTATGGAGCATTAGAAATATTAAAGCAAAATAATTATTTGTGAATATAAAAACATGATCGACCATTCACAAATTAAGGAATTAGAATATAACAACATCACACTGACGGAATCTATATTGGCACCAATCAATGTTGTGTCATGGGTCTTGCTGAAGTATTGAAGAAAGAAAATATAACTGCTGATATATCGCTCGAGGAAGACCGTCTCGACGTGCCTTTTGGTGTTGATATGTATGTTTGGATTCCAGTGATTGATCAAATAGCTCCTACTCAAGATCAGCTTTCTTTTGGCGCTGAGTCAATACAGAAACTTGTAACTCAAGGCAGAAAAGTGTATGTACATTGCAGAATCGGTCATGGGCGTGCCCCTACATTTGTATCTGCGTATTTGATACAAAAGGGATATAAACCAAAGGAAGCGATTGATCTAATTGCATCTAAAAGATCGAGCGTGCATTTAAATAAAACACAAGAGGAAGCTCTAAAAAATATTACAATAATTTAGACAGAAAATAGCAGTTTAGGGAGTCCCGCCTGAGACTCCTCCTGTCCTTCACGGGCGGGATATGCGCACACAGGGAGGGTGGGGGCAAACACAGAGACACTTTGCTTCGGACATTTCCGCTAGGGCGTCCATGCCCTTGGATGAGCGCCGTCGTTATCTTGCAATACAGAAATCCGAAGCGGAAGCGACACCACGAAAGCTATTTTGAAAACGAGGAAGGGGGTTGGCTGAGCCGGTTGGTCGAGCCCTGCCGAGACGAGGCGAAGCTGGGGGAAGGATCCCTTCCTTCCCCCAAACAGCATGGCGTCCGAGCACCCGCTTCGCAGAGCGGGAGTGCGAGGAAATGCGCCAAACCTATACATCTAGGCGCGAGTAGCCCTAGCGGAAATGTCCGAGGCGAATGCCGAGGATGGACCCCATGGGCTGGACGAACCACTAGCGATAACAAATGACACGAGGCTCAATTTTGTATTTCTGTATTCTCCCCCCAAATTCCCCCAAAACAAAAAGCGGAGCAAATGGAAAATTCCTCCCACCCCAGCATGAGAGAATTACTGGGTGGGGGGAGGAATGCGGGCGGGCTTCGGAATTGCCCAAAAATTTTTTGAATCGCCAATCAATCCAAACTCAAGATATAGTTTAGCACATCAGTAAAATTTTGTTCTCGATATGACCACGGTATTGCCTCGGTTGGACTAGTTTCCGCAAGTGTTTTATCCCGACCATTCGGAAGAAAAATCGCGTTATATCCACCACCAAAAGAATTTTCCAATGTTGGCGCAATCCAACTTGGAAAATCACCAAATCTTTCTTTGTCCGCGATTTTTCCTTCAACTCTATTCAGAAAAACTTTACTCATACTTTCTGGTGTCGCGTAAGCGACAGCAGAGCTAATGACCGCCTTACGATTTTCAATATTACTCATTCTTTTTAAAATTTCTGAGCGACCAAAGTTTTTTAAAAATTCTCCGCTTCGGATTCCTGGTTCGCCGTTCAATGCTTCAACCCGAAAATCAGTATCTTCGGTAATAACCGGCGAGCCGATCATTTTTGCAACTGCTAAAGCACCGTTAAGCGAAATTTGCTCAACAGTATCTCCAATTTCTTCATACGAGGGATAGTTATTATAAAAATCTTTTATACCAATAACTTCTATTGGTAACTTAAAATGTTCAACGATAAATCGAATTTGAGCAAGTTTCGCTTTATTTACAGTTGCAAAAATTACCTTTTTCATAAAATTATTTTCTGCGATCAATCATCAAAAACCCCAAGCGCATTAGCTATTTTGACAACTGTCGCAAGGGTTGGATTTTTCTTACCATTTTCGATATTACTGATATAACCCCTATCAACTTCTAACGTTCGCGCAATATCACCTTGCGACATTTCCTTTTTAGCTCTAATGCGCTTCATATTCTTTCCAAATTGTGCAGAAATTTTATCCATATTTGAGTCATTCACATTCTAGCACTTTGATGTATTGTTAGACAATGTTATATTAAAATACATCATGACATTTTCTAATTTGGTAGCCGCCAATTTTTTCAAAAAAGAAAGCCGAAGTCTACTCGCATTCCTCCCCAGACTTATCCTCCGCGCGGGCGAGTCCGAATTCCACACCCCGCCACCATTCCCCCAGAAAAATGAGGCGGGGTGCGGTCAGGAGTTTCGTTCAAAAAAGGTTCGTGCAAAGGTTAAGATTATGCCCGGTACCCCAAATCCTGGATACAAAGTTTCTTTGTATAATTAGTAATTAATTAAAAAAAGAAACATATGGAAAACAAAAGTAAATTATGTGAGTAAAATTGGCAATAATATTCCTAACCAAAAGAGTTCATTTTGCTTTCAAGAACAAAATGACACCACTTGAGGTTTTAATCAAATCAGATTATTATGTTTCTAAATTACCAACTGAGTGCAAAAATGGGTTCGCGTATTATCCAGTATAGGTCATAGAAAAATGGAGTCCACCGAAGGTAGATTTTTGTTTTTGAAAAGGCTTAGGTATTATTTAAAAAGAAATATCTGGTATACTTATCTTATGTTATTATCTATGAAATATTCATATTTATTCGGGACACTACTTTTTTTCATTCCTTGGGTAATAATTTACTGGAAGAGGAAAGATTTACGCCAGGAGATGTGGGTTTTGAGTGTCTTGGTTGGAGGGGTAAGCGTTTTAACCTCTTATACCTGGTGGACGGATAACTGGTGGGACCCACAGACTATTACTGGGACCAAAGTAGGTATCGAGGATTTTTTACTAGGATTTGCCAATGGTGGTGTTGCTGCTGCGATATATTCTTTTTTAACTGGAAAAATATATTTTAGCAAGTCTTCTGGTAGTCGGAATCTTGAGGCGGTTTTAGTGCCAGGATTAATGTTTGTTGTAATCGCACTGCTTCATGGATATTTTGAAATAAATACTTTTTACTCTTTATCGGTTGCAATGTTTATATCCGGGATTTATTTTTTAGTCCTCCGTCCAGATCTTTTTAAAATGTCAATCATGTCAGGTTTATTGATGGCTTTATTATCATTACCCGTATATTGGTTTTCAGAACTTATTTCTCCAGGAGTAATTGAGGCAAGTTGGTAGTTGGAAAAATTAAGCGGAGTGCTATTTTTTAAGATTCCAATTAAAGAACCAATTTTTTATTTTTTGCTAGGATTTATAGTTGCTCCGTATTATAAAGTTTAGAAAAATTTGAAATTGGATAATAAATGAAATCAAAAACAATACATAATATTTCTTTTGGGATGGGGCTCGCCATACTTGTATATTCTCTTATGCTTGCCTTGATTTATTATTCTTCCAATTTTTATACCGCCTTTGCATTGGGGAGTTGGTTGGTTTTAGACTGGGTTGACTACAAAAGAAACGGCAACTCTATACTGGGATATTTTTACAATCACGATCATCGTGATGCTTTTTTTGTATTTTTTTTACTAGCCACTTTCTTCGCGATACTAATAGACTACGGGTACGGGGTTCGATTGTCTGGGATGTGGACTTGGGTTGGGTACGAGACACCGGAATATTTTCGAATGTATTTAGTGATGAACGCCGCGTATATTTTGAGTATGTATGAGTTGTTTCGAGTTGTAAGGTCATATTTGAAAAAATATATTCCAGATAAAAATCAAGCTCATTTTCGTCTTGGACGCGAATTGAAACATGCTTTGTTGCTAGGGTCATTTATCGTTGGTTTCATTTTTATCATCATTCCTTTTTATGCATTTATTTTAAGAACCAATCTTTTGATAGAGTATGCAATGCTACTACCGTTTCTCGGGATGCTACTTATTAGCGATGGGATAACGGTTTTTCTAAAAGGGCAGTCGATTATCTCAAAAATTTTTAGATTCAATGTTTTGCATATTAGCTCCTTGTTTCTAACAGTCGTTATTGGTTCTGGGGTTACCGAGGCTCTGAATTTGTTTGGTGGGGAATGGGAGTATTTGCGTATGCCTTTTAGTCAGGTTCAAGTTTTGGGGATTCCGGTGGCGGTTTTTTTTGGATGGATCCCTTTAGTTCTGGGAGTAATTTCAATTGTCAATTTAATTAAACATCTTGATTATATAAAAGATAATAAAATTCGCGTATGATAAAAGGGATAATTTACGACATGGATGATCTGATGATCGACTCTTCTCCCTTACACCAAAGAGCCGGCGAATTTGTTTTACAAAAATACGGACATAGTCTGGAGGAGATTCCAGAAGATATCCGCTCAAGATTTTTTGGCAAGCGAGTTGTTGATATTGTTGAGGAAATGGTCGATTTTTTTAAACTGGACGTTGATCCCAAAATTTTTTTTAAGGAAAGAGACGCGGTTTTTTTAGATTTGGTAAAAAAAGAATTGCAGACCTTGCCAGGCCTGGTTCAGTCCCTGCAATTTTTTAAAAACAATAATTATAAAATTATTGTTGCGTCTTCTGGGACGAAAGAGTTTATAGATATCGTTTTGGATAAATTTAAGATTCACAAATATTATGACGCGATAGTGTCTGGAGACGAAGTGAGTGCTGGAAAACCAGACCCGGAACCTTTTTTACTTGCCACAAAAAAACTCGGGTTGAAACCAGAGGAGTGTGTCGTGTTGGAGGATTCTGCAAATGGAGTGGAAGCTGCAAAAAAAGCTGGCTGTAAATGCATTTCGATCCCGTATAAAACAAAATTCAAACAGGATGTGTCCAAGGCTGATTTGGTTTTAAGTTCGTTGGAAGATATAAATATAGACGTTATGAAATTAATTTTTGGAAAATAACGATCCCTACAGCTTCCCGCAGAGTATTCCCTAAAGGGAATACTCTGCGTCTGCTCGCATTTTTGTATTTGTGTTCGCAGACGAGTTTGATCGGGTTATTTCTTCTGTTTTAATCCTGTGGAACTCCGGGCGGGCAGAATACCCTAATGCTTACCGCAGGGGTATTCTGCCAGAAATAATAAAATGAAAAAAACAAGAATTGTATTTTTTGAGACAGATGAAAAATGGCGTGAGGATGGGTTTCGGAAAGAACTCCCTAGTTCAAAGTTTGATCTGATTTTTACGAACAGTAAATTAAATTCCGGGACTGCAAAAAGATTTAAAAATGTCGAAATTGCAGTCGTGTTCATCCGGTCAAAAATTGACGCCAAAGTTTTTAGCTTGTTGCCAAGATTAAAGTTGGTGGCAACGAATTCTACAGGTTTTGACCATATTGATTTAGGTGAAGCTAAAAAAAGCGGAGTGAAAGTATGTACCGTCCCATTTTATGGAGAGAATACTGTGGCCGAACACACCTTTGCTATGATTTTGGCTATTTCTAGAAAGATTGTACGATCTGTGAATCGTACTCGTCGTGGAAAGTTTGTTTTAGATGGTTTGCGCGGTTTTGATTTAAAAGGAAAAACTATTGGAGTTGTCGGCACTGGGCACATCGGCCAACATGTTATTCGTATTGCACATGGCTTTGAGATGAAAATTTTAGCTTACAGTATAAAAAAAGATAGAACTTTAGAAAGCAAATACCCTTTACAGTATGTAAATTTGGAAAAATTATTGAAGAATTCTGACATAGTAACACTGCACGCCCCGTATAAAAAAGAAACGCATCACATGATAAACAGGCAAAATATAAAAAAATTTAAACCCGGTAGTTTATTAATAAACACCGCTCGTGGAGGACTAGTTGAAACCTCGGCGCTACTTTGGGCTTTGCAAAAAAGAATTTTAGCAGGGGCCGGGCTAGATGTTTTAGAGGAAGAAGGAATAATCACAGAAGATAAAGCCATGATTTCAGGCTATCATGAGCGTAAGGATTTGGCGGTGGTTTTAGCGGATCATAAATTAATGAGTTTAGATAATGTAATAGTAACACCCCACAATGCATTTAATAGTGATGAATCAGTGCGTCGAATTATTGAAACCACAATTACAAACATCAAAGCTTGGAAAAAAGGGAGCCCTGTAAATCTAGTTAATTAAAACGGATCAAACCAAGCCATTTATAAAACCCGCCTCTTGACGGGTTTTTGTGTATAGACACGTGAACTTTTTACATATATAATTACTTGATTTAGAAAGGGGGACTAAATGGTTTCCAAGAGAGAAGTTGATGATGCTTACTACCGCGCGGTTGGCTGGCTTATCCGTCAGCAAGAACCTGATGGGAGTTGGTTAGCTGACTTTGGTTTTCGTCATGGCCCAGCAACTTCGTGGCCTACAGCGTTTGTTGCAAACCGTCTTCCTGAATGCTTAGGCCCAGAACTTTTTAGGGCAAGACTCTTTTTGAGGGGGACTAGAAACAGTCATCCGTTTTATGGTGTTGGTTGGGGCTACAATCAACACACCCCATCAGACCTTGATTCAACTCTTGAAGGCTTGAGAGCAGTTGGTCCGGTGAGAGGGGTAGATGGATGTCGGTTTCTTGGCTCGAGAACCAGGGGCGGAGGTTTTGCTACCTATACCCACAGAGATGCGACCATGGTTTATCCTGGCCAGTCAGTTCGGGGTTGGGTGAATTCTCATCTTGAGGTCGCGGCTAACGTTTTGATGTGGGCGAGAAGCTGGGCAGGTGCTTCAAGTAGCGGCGTTGATGAGCTTGTTGGCGCCACCGAAGACCATATTCTGGGCTTCATTCGCAGGTATGGTTATCGGGCTTACTGGTATCACAGTCCGTTCGCCGCCGCGGGGTTGATCTTGAAGGCCTTCGGGAGAAGGCACAAGCAGTTACCACCCATTCTTTTGCCTTTGGCGGTCGCGGATCTTGACTGGGAGACACAGCACAATCCATTCATTTGCGCTTTGGCGATTGAAGCGGCTATGATCTGGGATCGAGTTAGATATGCGGCTGTCATTGAGCACCTGGCCCGACAGCTGTTGAAACTTCAACTCACTGATGGTTCGTGGCGGCCTCTGCTTGTCTTAAGTGTGCCGTATCCGGACAGGTGCGATCCGAGGTGGGTTCAACATATCAACGCTGATTACAGACAGCCTGTAATCAGCGTAGCAACTGTAGTTGCTGCGCTTCAAAGACTTCGAGGTGAATAACTTCGCGGTCATTTTTTTTCATAAAATCAAACGGCTCAGCTGAGCCGTTTGATTCTGTGATTCAAAAAGGGCCACCTTTTTTTCGACCGGGCGACCTTTTTTCTACTAGTAGAAAGGTATAAATTTTTAATCAAATTCGCCCCATTCTCGGTTGATGAGTCTATTGTTGGTATTTAGTTTGTTCAGCCTTTCGATATCAGATTTTTCCATTTCCCAACCAAGCGCGCCAAAATTGTCTTTGATGTGATCTTCTTTGTTAGACCTTGGAATAGTTACCATATCTTGACTGATAATCCAGTTAAGGATTGTTTGGGAAGGAGTTTTTTTATATTTTTTTGCGACTTCTAAAACTGTAGGTAGCACAAGGTCCTGCCCTTGTGCAATAGGGGAGTAAGCGGTGATGACAATCCCGTTCTCTTCGCAAAATTGTTTTAGTTTTATTTGGTTTAAAGAGGGGTGAAATTCAACTTGGTTGACATCAAATTCAATTTCAGCATCTAATGCTTCTGTTAAATGACGAATATTATAGTTGGAAACACCAATAGATTTTACTAGATTTTTTTCTTTAAGACTATTAAGAGCTCCTAACTGATCTTCTATGGCAATATCTTTGTTTGGCCAGTGCAATAACAGTAAATCCAAATAATTTGTCTGTAAGTCTTTGAGTGTATTTACGCACGATTCAACAATTTGTTCGGGCTCGAGGTGGTCGTGAAAAACTTTGGAGGTGATAAAGATATCTTCGCGAGGGATTTGGCTTTCTAATATTGCCGCGCCGATATATATTTGGTTGTCGTAAATTTCCGCGGCATCAATATGTCGGTATCCAATTTTTAGAGCGTAAGCCACGGCATTTTTTGCATCATCGCCTTTTAGTTTCCACGTGCCAAACCCGAGCGAAGGGATTTCATTTCCGGATTTTAAAGTTATTGATTTCATGTGTTTATGATTAAATTTGAGATTCCGGATCTCACTTCTCCGCTTACGGCGGATTCGTGGAGTCCGGAATAACAAGGATTGGTTGTTTATTTTTTTTCTTTTTCTTCTTTGGAGGGTTGTCTTGCCAATGTTTTAATGCCGCTTGTAATTCTTCTTCATTTTCCGGCCCCGGTAGTAGTCCGTCTTCGGCGGACACTATGGGGTAAATTTTTTTGCGCGCTTCTTTGTTTTTTTTCTGGTTTATTTTTCCAAGTCTCGTAAGCTTTATTTAATTCATTTTCATTTTGGGGACGCGTATTCATCAAAAATTCACATTCAGGATAGCGAGTACAAGCATAAAAAGGCTTACCGCGACCACGGGATTTTTTCTCGGCAATATCTCCGAGGGGGGTGTCTCGACTTGGCTCGGCATCTCGCTTCGCTCGACAGTTTGGGCACTTGAAACCGGTTTTGTTCCAGATTTTTGAGATGCCTTTACAGGCTGGATAGTCAGGACAGCCCAAGAAATATCCAAATCGTCCTCGGCGAACATTCATCTCCTTACCGCAAATCGGACATAACTCGCCTTTGGTTTTTTCTTTCAACTCGTCTTCCTTTACTTTTTCTTCCGGTAGTTGGTCGGTTGTTTTACAGTTTGGATAGTCAGAGCAGTTTAAAAATTTTCCAAACCTGCCGTATTTAACGACCATGGGTTTACCACAAGTTTTACATTTAATATCAGTTTTTTCCACCACCCGATCCACACTATCGGTTTTTTCTTTTAAGTTTTTTTTAAAAGGAGTGTAGAATTCTTCGATGACCGGTTGCCATTTGGTTTTCCCTTCGGCAACGCCGTCGAGCAGCTCTTCCATTTTTGCGGTAAATTTTATGTCAACAATTTTGGGGAAGTGTTCGGAAAGCATTTTATTTACCGCAATTCCAATCTCGGTAGGATAAAATCGTTTTTCTTTTTTTTCCACATATTTCCGGGTCAAGATGGTCGTAATAATCGGTGCGTAAGTGGAAGGACGGCCAATTCCATGTTCTTCCAAAGCCTTGATTAGAGTTGCGTCGTTGAAGCGAGGAGGAGGTTCGGTAAAAGACTGGTTTGGTTTGAGCTCCAAAAGTTTTAAACTTTCATCTTTTATTAGTTCGGGGAGTCTGCCTGTCAAATCTTCTTCTTTACCATTATCGTCCTTTCCTTCTTCGTAGACTTTGATAAATCCTTCAAATTTAATCACCCGGCCGGTAGCTTTAAATACGTAGGTTGGTGTTGATTTGGTTTCAGCGTATATTAAAATAGTAGTTTGGTCAAACAGCGCTTCTTTCATTTGTGAAGCCAAAGTTCGTTTCCAGATTAAATCGTATACTCGGTATTGCTTTGGGTCGAGGTATTTTTCTATGTTTTCAGGCCTTCTTGAGACGTCAGTTGGACGAATTGCTTCGTGAGCTTCTTGAGCTCCTTTGGATTTCGTTTTATAACGTCGAGGCTCTGACAAGGCATACTCTTGTCCATAAAGGTTTTTTACTTCGGCGTTAATTTGTCCCAATGCTTGTTCCGCAAGGTTAACCGAGTCGGTCCTCATATAAGTTATCAAACCTGTGTGGCCGTCTTCACCAACCTCAAAACCTTCGTAGAGTTGTTGAGCCAGCATCATGGTTTGTTTGGCAGAATAGCCAAATCGTCGAGCGCATTCTTGTTGTAAAGTAGATGTGGTAAAAGGTGCTGCCGGATTTCTTTTTACTTCTCGTTTTTCAACATTGGAAACATGGTAGGTTGCATTGTCTAATTCAGTCAGGATTTTTTTTGCTTCTTCTCCCGATTTTATATCAAGTTTTTTTAAAGTTTTTCCGTCGATACTTGAAAGGGCTGCTTCAAATTCAACTCCGCTGTTTTTTTCTGGTTTAAGTCGAGCAATAATTTGCCAGTATTCTTGGGGTTTAAATTTATTTATTTCTTTTTCTCGTTCTACTATTAGTCTGACTGTGACCGACTGAACTCTTCCCGCTGAAAGACCGCGCATAATTTTTTTCCATAGAAAAGGGGAGAGTTTGTAGCCGACAAGGCGATCTAAAATTCTTCGCGCCTGCTGGGCATCAACAAGGTTCATATCTAGCTCTCTTGGTGACTTCAGCGCTTCTTGAATAGCAGATTTTGTTATTTCATGAAATACGATCCGTTTGGTATTTTTACTTTTCAAATCTAGAGCTTTCATTAAATGCCAAGCGATTGCTTCGCCTTCTCGGTCTTCGTCCGTTGCAAGGATGACCTCGGAGGAACTTTTAGTTTTCTTTTTAAGCTCGGCGACTGTTTTTTTGGCCCTGACTGGTATCTCATAAGTAGGTAGAAAATTTTTTTTCTCATCCACACCCAGCTTGCTTTTCGGTAAATCACGAATATGTCCCATAGAAGAAGTCACATCAAAATCACTGCCCAAGAAGCGGGAGATGGTGCGAGCTTTTGTAGGGGATTCGACTATGACTAATTTTTTAGACATTATTCTCCAAGTGAATCGTGAGCGGAATCGAGAAACAAATACATCATGATAAGAGTCCTCGACTTCGCTTGCCTGCCGGCAGGCAAGCTCGAATAATAAACATGATTACAATTTGCAGTTTAGATTAGTTTTTATTTCTTTGTCAAGTTTTCAACCCAGTTAAAACAAGAAAGAGAAAAAATCAGCGAATTTATCCGGCGAAAACTCGGGCTGGCAATTAACTCAAAAAATGATATTATGGTAAAAGCGAAGCAGGGGTTGAAATTCCTGGGAGTCTGGATATTCCCTAAAGGCAGGAAGCTAAACAAAAGAATCCGGAACAGGGCGCGGACTTTACTGAACTACAAAAATATTTCCAGTTACGGCGGATTGGTGAAACGGCATAGCAAACAAAAAATGATTAAAGAGCATAATTGGATTATTTTGGAAAAATTAAATAATGAATCGTGATTATGGAGAATCCTTTGGAAAAAATTTATCAGCCGGAAACCGCCGAGGAGACAGTGCCTAAACATAGCGCGACTGTTCCTTCGGCGGAACGTCTGTATACGGCGGCGCTGGAAACTGAAAACTATGAAGACGCCGCGGCCGCGCTTTCAAGCGTTGAGGAACTCATGAATTTTCGCGCCAAACTGCGGCCTGTGCCGTTTGGCAGTTTTTATGAAGTGGCGGAAGCGGCGACGAATTTAAATAAACGGCCGCTGTCGGCTGAAGAAAAAAATAAACAATTTGGATTTTTAGTTGAGATTATGGAGCAAAGGGCCGTTCAATTTTCTCCCCGGGTGGCGGATTTGTATTTAGCAATACTGGCTGAAATAAAAGGCGAGCCGTATGAAGCAAAGTTTGATTTAACCAGCGAGAAAATGAATGATTTAAAACAAAGCGGCGATCTGCGCGTCTTGATTTCCGGGGACACTTCCTGGGAATTAAAGCTTAACCGCATAGAGACCCGTCTGGTTGATTATTTATCAGGCATAAGAGCTTTGGACAAGCGCGAAGGAAAGGAAATGGATGAAGATATTCTAAAGTGGCGGGAAGAGGAATTAAAAAAGGCCACGGCTAGGCCGCCTGCAAGGCAAAATGAAAGCAAGCCGGGCGTAGATCCGATGGAGCGGCTTAAAGAAGGCGAGCGTGCGCCGGCTATTTGGTCAATTTATCCGGCTTGGGGCGGATATTACAAAGAGCAGTCGTTTAACCAATGGGATAGCGTTAGAAATGTCTGGCGTGAAGACAACTATGAATATAGCGATACGGCAACCGTTGCGCTTTCCGGCAATCAAGACCCTAAAAAGGGGCCAATTGACATAACCATGAGCGCTAAAGCGCTGGCTGGCCAATGGGTGACTTTACCCGTTCCCTATACGCACGGCTTTCATAAAATTGAAGCCAGTGGTCGGAATTACCAAGCGCAGCAAGATCAAAACGGCGACCTGATTATTTTTCTGGAAGGCTCGGGCGAGGTTGAAATAAAGGCCATTCTAGCGCCCCATCCGGAGAAAAAATTAAAATCAGAATCGGCAAAAGCGCGAGTGCCGGATATGCCAGCGGAATTTTCAGAAGAAACTAATAATAAAATAGAAGAGATAAAAAATGAAAAACGAGGCAATATCGCGAGGGCGCAGGCGCTGGCTTCGTACGTTAGAAGCCGCGTTAAGTATCTGGCGCCCAAAGACCGCGCCGAGAGCGAACGCTATAACGCCGCTTATAATACTCATCCCAATGGGTTCGCCGGAGCAGTGGATGAAATTAAGCAAGCCGATTGCGACGTGGCCAATACTTATTTTGCCGCTTTATGCGCTAAGCTGAAGATTCCGGTAAGGCATTGCGTCGGGCACAGCGTTAAAGGCAAGGATAAGGAAAACGCCGCCAGCATAAATTCCGGCACCGGCCACGGCTGGAGCGAAGTTTTTAATGAGATAAAAAAAGAATGGATGAGAATGGATGCGACGCCGGCCGGTGATCAGAATTTGGAAGAGCAAGATGAAAAATCAGAAAACGATTGGTCTCCGGGCGATTACGGCGAGCAAGAAGCGGTTCGTCCATCTGATGAACAATTAGAAGAACTGCGAAAAAAATTAGCTGAGCATAAAGAAAAGTTAAGCTACACTAAAGAAGAGTGGCAATTGGCCCAAGCGGCTGGCGTGGAGCTGAAAGAGGCGCGGCAAATCGTTAAAGAGATTAATGAAGCCGAGCAAACGCGTCTGCCTAACGGCGAGTTAGTAGTTGACGCGCTGGCCAAGCTTTTCAACGCCATTGTGGAATCGCGCAAGACCATAGCGCCGGCTTATGACGGGCCGGTGCGTCGCCGCGAAGGCGGAGAGCGCATTGAGGATATCGTTCGGCATAAAATCGGCATGCTGGCCGGCGATACCGATCCTTTGTCGCGGGAAAAATTAAGTCAGGAGGAGCAGCAAGAAAAAATCATCGGCGGCTTTGACCTCTATTTAATCAGTGACAAATCCGGCTCAATGCAAAGCCCGGCTCTGGGCGAGCGGCTCTGGCAAATGCAAAGAAGAGCCG
>PFAJ01000046.1 GCA_002773695.1 Candidatus Doudnabacteria bacterium CG10_big_fil_rev_8_21_14_0_10_41_10
CTCTCTTCTCCATAGACTTGACCACCGCCAGTCTTGGGCTTTTTTTACAAGCTTTGCACGCAGAGGGTTTCTTTCAACATACCTGCAAAGCTGAATGAAGTAAGCGTCTTTTTGAACAGGGAAAGATTTGTACCTTCCCTGATAAAGATGGCCTGTGCCAACCGTATTATGTGCTACATGCCATCTTTGAGTGTGCGTCATGCTTAACCAAGTCATAAATTTGGATAGGTCTTTGTCTTGCTGGGGATAAAGAACGAGATGCCAATGATTTGGCATTATATTATAGGCCAGAATTCTCATCCCGGTTAGTTCTTTGGCTTCTGCCAAGGCCTTCTCAAAAGCTAGATAGTCTTTGTCGTTATCAAAAACCCGCATCCGGGCATTGACGCGATTGATTACATGGTAAATTGTATTTCCAGTATCAACTCGATTTACTCTTACCATAACTGGATTATATCACAAAATAGCTCCTGACCCTATTTTCTCAACATATCACAAAATAGCTCCTGACCCTATTTTCTCACTGACCCTATTTTCTCACAAAGTCCTTTATTTTCATATTTTTATTTCTTAATTCGGGTACTTTTAATTTTACTTTACTATCGCTCTTTATTTTGTCAAGAATAAAAGAAAACGGTTTCACTGCTCTCAACAAACTAGCTTAATTCAAGATTTTTGCGAAGCGAAAGTTACCAACACTTTACCTGCTGGACTTACTCCGCCCCTCCGGTACTATGTGCTTGAAGAAAAATAAAACTTGATAATTAATACCCTTCGTACTGGAATATGCAACCAGGCATCCAGCAAGTCACAACGGAAAAAGAAGCGTTTGATACCAAAGCTATTAAGTACTGTCAATCTGCGACTAACCATCAGTCTTGGATAAACCAAGCAGTTTTGGCATTGCCTAAGATTAGTGGTTAATTGAAGCGGGCATTTCGTAATTCAAAGTCCACTATGCCGCTTTCAAAAACAAACAATCTCCTGTACAATTTATATTATCTTTAAATACTAACCAATTACCCCAAGAGCGCAATCTGACATGGACATGAGGACTTGCTTTATATGCATTTATATGCTATCATAGGTCTATCTCTGTGAACATCTCTATAATTAAGGTGTCGGGGTCGTGCAGAGGAAACAAGTAAATAAGTTAAGAGTGAAATAGCCCCTTTATTATTCCCTCTCCTCTTGAGGGGAGAATGGTCTACCTCAAAATTTTGAAGAGGTAGAGCGGGAGGGGTCACGAGTGTATTTCGTACCCTCGCACCTTAATGCAACTAAATGGCAAAGAAACTATACGTAGGAAGTCTTCCTTACTCTACCACTGATGAAGAGTTAAAGGAACATTTTGCTTCTGCCGGGACCGTGGAATCCGCAAAGGTTATCATGGACAAATTCTCCGGTCGCAGCAAAGGATTCGCCTTCGTCGAGATGTCTTCTGATGAAGAAGCAACAAAAGCTATCGAACAGTTCAATGGTTCCGATCTAGGTGGCCGCAAACTAGTGGTCAACGAAGCTCGTCCAATGACTGACCGAAAACCACGTGGCGGTGGCCGCGGAGGATTCGGTGGCGGTGGCGGACGAGGCAACTTCTAACCTGAATCAATTAAAAACTCCCCCTTGCGGGGGAGTTTTTTGTTTATCCTGTTTTGTCTAGGTGTGCCAAAAAAAATGACCATTTTATAGATATCATTCCCATTTTACAAATCCAGAGTTTTTTGCTAAGATGTGCACGAAAGGGGGAACGTTGAAAAAAGAATGAGTCCCGAACGGAGAAAATTTATAGATTTGATCGCGTCAAAGCTGACGCAAAAAAGTCTGAAGAAACCAAATTCGCCACTTTGCCAAGCTATCCGGGAGGGTCGATGCACCGCCCGAAAACTTGGCCATGACGGCTTAATTCTAATAACGTTTCAGCGGCGACGCTGAAACACCATGCCGGCGCGCGCCCTTTGTGGTACGCCGGCTTTCCATTTGCCAAATTCTATATTTGGACCTATTATAATCTCGACTTAGTACATCCTAGGAGGATAACAATGAGAATGATAGTGCTGTCTTTTCTTATAGTTCTTGTCTCTCTTCCCGCTCACAGTGGGGGGATCCAAATCATCATCGATGAAATCCAAGCCAGCTCTGATTTAGAGCTCGCCAGTAAAAGCATTGACCTTTGTGCGGTCAAAGGCATGTTGGAAAAAGAAATCAAAACCCAAATCGGCAAAAAAGAAACTTTCCGATTCAACTGGCAAGTCGCGCTTTCGTTGGAGGAAACCGCCTCGGGAGAGTTTTCGGTAAAACTTCGAAACAACCAAAAAGGGTCAGCCGGGTTTGAGCGGGAATTCAAGTTACTTCTGTGGGACCCGGATACCATAGGAATGCAGATAATCATCCAAAAACTAACACGCCGAATCATGGTCGTTATCCGGAAACAAGAGTCTCTTAAAAAGGGCGGGATTTCCAAACCATAATCGCCCTTCTCCTGATCGCAACGAAACCGGCGTACTCGCTGTAGTGCGTCTTTTTTTATTTGCAAAAAAATTAAAACCGGGTTAGTATAAACAATCAAGTTGGAGGACTGAAATGAAAAATATTATTGCTGTATTTTATTTTTTGCTGATCACAACCTCCGCGCAAGCTGGAGACATCAAGATAACTTCTGATTGCCAGCCTGTAAAAGGCGGGGTTGAAACAAATCTGAAATGTTTCGACCTGACACTTCATGTGAGTAATCTCATAATCACACTCCTCTCTCAAGTACCGTCCACCGAGAAAATTGACCTAGACTGGCGAATTGTGGTCTCCGAAGCTACCACGGAGCCGAGGAAAGTATTGATTACTATCACAGAGGGTATCACCTTCACAAAGGTCATTGGTCCGGTTCTACTGAAATTAGACAAGCCAGACGAACTGGAGGAATATCGAGAAATAATGCGCAATCTGGCTGGCGAGACCCTTGTTATTATCAGAGGTCACGAACTTCTTGAGTTTTTACGAAAAAGTGAAGAAAACCCCTAACCAAAACCGCCCTATCCGCTTCAGGCGAATCGAGACGGTTTTTTTTATTATTTCCGGCTTCCAAAAATAACCTAGGGCAAAACTTGCTTTTGTATCATTTTTATTGTTGATTTTCTTGTTGGTTGTCCAAATTGGCAAGTTCTTTTTTTAGCCATTTAACAATCTCACCATTGACTCGATCGGGGTCTTCACCAATTCGCCTTTTGGGTATATGCCGCACTCGTCCTTTTGTATGTATCGTAAAATATTCCAAATCATAATCGGCGCGCAGGCGCGGATCATTGATTTCTTCAACAATTTTTTTGGCTTCCTCTCGCCGAGCCGTCTTTAACGCCGATAAACCTTTAAACCCAGCTTCGGATAAATTTTCTCGCATGGTAATTATAAATTATTATTTTTTAAAATTTTATCAGACACAACCTTTCCATCCTTCAATTCCACAACCCGATCCGCCATATGCGCATATTCGAGCTCGTGAGTGATCCTTATTATAGTCTGCCCTCCTCGGTTTAATTCGTTAAGCGTCTTAAAAAAAACAAAAAAATCCGGCGTCACTACATGACTCCGGTAAGAATCGAGTTTTCCCAAGAGATTAATGCTTCAACTACATAAATAAGGATTTTACCTCCGACATAGATAAACAAGCCGACAAACAAAAGCATAACCAAAATAAATAGTGATGCTCCGCCAACTACGATTACTGCAGTCAGTGGCCGCGGCAGTCGTTTGATTCGATCCTCTATGCGGATGAACCAACCTGGGGCTTGCTTGGGTTCTTTACACGACGTTGCTTCTGTCATCTTATTCCTCCATAATCAAACCTGCGATAAAACTAACATAAAAAAACACGCGCATCAACGCCTATTTTTTAAATCTTTCTAATAAACTAATTAGTCACAAGCAATTTTCCTGTTATCACAAACCGTTAGACCGGAAATCATGGCCTCTTCTAAACCACCAATATTTGTAACATTTGTAAAACCATTACTGTCCAAAATTTCTTTAGCAATACCAGCTCGCCTTCCCGACCGACAGTAAACTGAAATTTCCGTGTCTTTAGAAATATCTGGAAGCTTGCCTTGCTCTAGCGACACAAGATCAAAAAATTCCGCCCCCAAAACATGCCCCTCATCCCACTCTTCTTGGGTGCGCACATCCAGCACAATCTTTTCCGGACCTCGATCAGTTTTTATAAAATTACCTTTCCCCCACATAGCAAAACCAATTAATAATACCGCGATAATTACAGATCCAACAATCAACCCAGTATTTTTACTCATATTTTTAAAATATTTTTTTAAAAGCTGGAAATTTATTACTATACATCAATTCAGAGAAAACGGTAATGTCTAACATTAACATGGTCGCCAAAAAAACCAATGCACGCGCAGAGCGACAGTTGCTCTCTTTATTATACTCTCTTTGAACTTATTTTATCGTATATACTAATCCAATATTCCAGAAGGGATCGGCGAAATACTATCGGCTGGCCGGCGGTCATCATCTTCCGGTAAAACATTGTCGGTTTGCAAAATAAACTGATCTTTCACTCCGTTGACGTCTACTCTGTATGTTCCCGCTTTGAGGCCATAAACACTCAAAGGAATTGATTGCTCAAAAGGGGTTATCACTTGCGCGCAAACCACATCATCCGGTCGAGAAGTTTTTACCGATACGAAAAAATCGTTATCTTGCCGGATTTCGTTTATCAACCCAATTTCGGTACAGCTATCTGGAAAACTGCCGCTTGCCACGACATTTACCTGTACCGGAAAAGACTCCAAAATTAAAATATCAATATTTTCTACCTGCGCTATTCCCACAACCTCTCTACCAACGCTATATTCCGAACCACTCGGACTCTTATCACCGCGTGAGGCAATTATAAAAATAATTATCAGAAAAAGAATAATTGGAATCAGTAATCTTTTTTTCATACTTTATATATATCGTCTCAATATTAAAACTAACACAAACAAAATCACAAACAACCAAATAAGTACTTTTCCCGCTTTTTTCCCGCCTGATTTGTCTTTTACGATTCTGAAAACAAAAATATCTATCGCAAAAATCGCGGACAAAAACAAAACCCAAGTTCCTATAACATCTCGATCAAAAATTGTACCAATAGAGTTTTGCCAAGCGCGGTACAAAAAATAACTCCCACCCAGCATAAAAATAACCAACGGCAAAGCCCAAATGTTTTTCTTCATGTCTTTTCTATCAACCCACCTCTGACCTTTTTACTCTTTTGTTCTATGCGATCGTAAATTTTATCGAAATAAACACCCATAGAAACTCCTTGATGGTTAGTCCGGATAGTTTCGGCAATAATCGGCGCTATAGACACGACTTTAATCTTTACACTCTTTCTCTCTCGTGGCAGAGGAATGCTGTTGGTGATAATCATTTGTTTAATCGCCGACGAATTTATGCGGGTGATAGCCGGCCCGGAAAGCACGCCGTGAGTCGCGTAAACAAAAATATTTTTTGCTTTGTGTTTTTTCAAAACCCGCGCGGCTTCTACAATAGTTCCGGCGGTATCCACCAAATCATCTACGATTACGCAGTTTTTTTCTTTAACATCACCAATAATATGCCCAACCTTCACCGCGTTTGGTTTTGGTCGGCGCTTATCGATGATAGCCAGTGGCGCGTTTATAAGTTTGGCTAGTTTTCGAGCATTGGCGACTCCTCCGGCATCCGGACTAACCACTGTCACATCTTTCAGATTTCGATCCAATATGTGCTCGGCAAAAAATGGCAGGTGCTCGATATGGTCGGTTGCGATATCAAAAAATCCCTGAATCTGCGCGGCGTGTAAATCGAACATTATCACTCGGTCGGCGCCGGCTACTTCGATCATATCCGCCACAAGCTTTGCGCCAATCGGCTCGCGAGCGATAATTTTCTTGTCTTGCCGGCTATATCCATAATACGGCATCACCACCGTAACTTTAGAAGGACTCGATCGTTTCAACGCGTCCACCATTATCAAAAGCTCCATTAGGTGTTCATTTACCGGCGGGCAAGTGGGCTGAATAACATAAACGTCTCCTCCACGAACCGATTCTTCAAAATGGACATAAGTTTCGCCATCAGAAAACTTTCCGACTTCCACGGGGCAAAGCTTCGTTTTTAAAATTTCCGCGACCTCTTTAGAAAGCGCCTGATTTGCGGTTCCTGAAATTATTCGTAAATTGTTTGTCATGTTCGCCTAAATTTCCTCTCCCCACCAAGCGGGAAGAGCCTGCCTGCCGGACTGGCAGGGATGCTCAGTGATTGGGTGAATTACTTCTTTATTATGACTTTTTTTAAAAAAAACACAACCCGTTTGAGAAAAGGTTATTGGGGGTCAAGTCTTGACATTTGACAAAATCAAATAATAAATACTCAAAATATTTAAAGTCAAAACTTGACCGCGTTGCGCTTTGATAGCAGCGTTTGTACCGGCAGTTATTTTTCACCTCCCGGCTAATAGTGGTTGCCTCCCGACCTAGCCGATTAGCAATTACAGAGAGATCATCCCCAGCCCACAGGCTTTTGCTAATCTCCTCTCGCTCCACAAGGTTAAACGACTGTATTTTTCATAATTACAAAACCTTAATGTTCTTAAAATCATTTTAAGGTTTTGCGTTAGTGATTTGAACTCAGGAGATACCTCCTTTACAAAGGCCAAAAAATGTGTTAAAATAATAAAATTGTGGAATATATAATGGGTTCTTAAGGGCACCTTGGTAATAATTGATAGAAAATCAATTATTGTCAGTGTGCTTTCCGGAATATTCGGAGAAGCAATAATGTAGTGTTTTGCGGCGGTTGGACAAAACCGTCGCGTGGAATGTAGCACCTTGACATCGCACAGAGTAGTGCGGATAGGAGAGGATTAATGACCGAACTACAAAAAGCAGCTCGTATTGAGCGCCTCGTGGCTATTGCCAACGAGTCGAAAAACTCCGAAGACTATAAACTGGCAAACATCGTGTTTGCAGTTCTAGTCTGGGAAAATCCCGAGGGCACTTGGGAGTTGGAGACAGATGACGAGAGGGGTGAGTACGTCAGTGAGGTGTACTATGACCTTGCGGTTTTTATCGCCCCAAGCGGGGCCCGGGTTTGCATTCCCGTGCCCTTGTTAACTCCGTACGCCGGCGTGACCTTCCTGAAGCGGGCAAAAATCGTGTCCCGCTTGCGACACGAACGGAAAGTTTCAAAAAAGCAGGACACCACGGCGTTGTGGGATGAATTTCTCGCATATGTCTCGTCTGCCGCCGGCGAGAAGGCAATTTCGCTTTCTCTGGTGAACAGAGTCGACATGAGGCAGGTTTTTGACCGGGAGTGCGCCTCTCGGCAAGAAAAGCTTCCCGGGCCTGCAAACCTGGCTGAATTTTTCATAACGGATTAGAGTTTTACGGGAGGGATTTTAACACGCGGTAGAGCACATTATGCCTGCCGCTTTTTTTTTCAAAAATTAGTTCTCATTATTGGTGCGGATATTAAATTTGATTCATAGAAAAAAATAATATTGAGGGTCAAGACTTGACCCCGTTTTTGAGTTTTCGATAAAAATTTTTCCCAAGATATAAATTTTCTTCTTTAAAAATAACCAAGCGCTTATCCGGACTTAAAAAAAAGAGGAGGCCTGGTTAAGGACTCTCCTCAAAAGCGGCTGAAAGCGCCGCGTACTCCCGAACATAAATCCGGGTTTCCGGCCACAGACCATCGAGCCAACTGCGCTCCGACGATAGCGCCGCAACCGCTCGCCCGGAACCGCCGTTGTAAGTAGCGGCAAGGAACAGACCAATATTTTGGTCTCCGGTATCTATCCCCGCTCTTTTTGCCTGTAACAGATCCGCATCGAGCAGCAGGTACGAAGCTTTGAAGGCGGTAACGTGGCTGATCATGGCTTGCTCAAAAGCTTCGGGCAACGATGCTTCAGGATATTGCTCTCTCACTGACCAATAAGTACCCTCGATCATCTGTTTGAGACCGCGAGCACCCATATTGCTTTTTGAAAAGTCGTAGGCGCTTTCCTGGTTTGCTCCGACTACCACAAGAACTTTTCGAGCGAGGCGTTTGATGGCCTCTATCTCGGCTTTCTCTCGCGAGTAAATGTGCAACCTGTTGTCTGCAAACACAAACTCGCTCTCCTCGATCCGGCGTGCCAACCGTACGAACTCAAATGGGCTGACATGCTCGATGATCGCAAGCATGATCGGCAGTTCGGGCCTAAAAACGTCCGCCACCAAAAACTTTGGAAACGCCTGGGAGACAATCCGCTGTCGCCTCAAGTCCGCGGCGGCAGCCATAGCGCACTGCATCAGATAGCTGTAACCTGCGCGGCGGACTTCCTTCGTGTCGAGCATTTTGTGGTATGGGGTGTAGACTACCTCCTGGTAACCGTCAGACTGCTTGAGTACGGTCTTTATAGCAAGGACCGCCAGCTCTTCGGCAGAATCCGTCCGTAAAACACTGTAAGGAGAACCGACTCCAAGATCACCTGCCTTGGTGACGCTAAAGCCTTCCGTAACCGCTTGCCCATTGCCTGAGACGTAAACGAGCTCAATCGGGCTGAACGGATCCGAAAGAGCGCTGACTGCCAAAAGAACATTTGGGTTAAATGCCCCGGAAAAGGTTTTAGAAAACTCCAACTCTCGTTTGGCAAGCAGCGCCTTGGCTTTGTTGATTCGCGCAAGCATATCGGCTGCATCGGTTTCGTTCACGTCATCGTTTACTAACCGCGGCATCCGGTACAACGGTTGCGACTGCTCAATCTCTGACTTTTTGCCGCACCCCTCGGGAAACAACATAATCAGCGCAACAAAAAAAACGATCTTTCCCATAGAAAGTTCCCCCTTGAAATTTGCACAACCTAAAAATTATAAATGAAAATATACTCCATGTCAAGGCTATTTCATCTGTAATACTCCTTAATTACATATTGACCGCGGTTCAATTGCGAGAGTATACTTTAGTGTTATAAGGAGGCAACCATGAAAACGACAAAATTGGTGGTTTGTCTAACTTTGTTTCTGGGTTTGGGACTGCAAGGCCAGCAAACAGACCCTGCGGCAGACCAAGAACCAGAAGAAAAGGAGGTCGGCCTGTCAAAACTCGTGGCAAGAGGTTTCGGGGTTGAAGTTAAAATGTTCTTTTTCCCCAAAGCTCAATTTCAAGACATGAACGTCAGCTCGGTGCCGGAGGCGCTTCGTACTGTCCCGACTCATCAAGGCGATGGTTGGTTTGGGACTCCTGGCAGACCCCGGATCGTACCGGACGATCCTTTGTTCGTCCTAAAACCGGATCTCAAAAACGTCGGGGCAGTCAGCGTGGCCCCACAATACACCGTCTGGAGAATCACTTTCCGTGGCGGGGTATACTTTCCATACGGTGACCTTACTTCACGCCGCCCTGTCGCCGGAGACCTCTCAACTTACAATGCCGTCAATCAATACGGCGACAATAACCGAGGATACGGGACTAGTCTCGTCTACTACTCGATTTACTGGGACGATACAAAGGGCCGTATCAAACCGTTTGGCGAAGTCGAATTTCGTCTCCATCGGTTCGTTTCGGTGATTGGTGGCTACGGCGGGACGCAGAGTGAATACCGATTGATGCTCGAAAACGGTTACGATCGTTTTGGTCGCCTGGAAAAATACCAGGAACACGAGCTTTTCCGAACCTCGCAAAAAAACGCCCCTTACGCGGCGGTTCGGGTCGGGATAGCTTACATTGGAGTCTCCGTCGGCGTCTCCCGAGCAAAAACAACCGCCGTAAACAACTTCCAACTATCCTCAACAGGAGGATTCCGGTCTTTCGAAAACCAACTCTACGTCGCTGTCGACATGCGTTTGACGCAAACCCGTAGCGTCAAATAACCAGGTTTCCAGCGACCACATCCCACAGGGCTACCTTGTGGGATTTTTTATTTCCAATTTATTTGTGAGGCGGTAACTATCTGTTTCCAAGGGCCGGCCGGAACATCCCCGATTTCCACAAACTGCCAATCCACTTGGTTCTCGTCGTTGTTTAAACCCTCGAATTGCAGGCAATCCCGCAGTGCAGGTGAAACATCCAAGCCAGCGTTATTGGCCAGCTTGTTTTTCGGAATGGACGTTCCAAAAACATAATTGTAATCGTTGTACTCATACGGGCCAGTGTCTTCGATTTGGCCGTAACAAACGCTTCCATTTTTAAAAAGTTTTACCCACCGATTTTTCATCATGGATTCATCCTCCGTCCATTGCTTTTCCGATGCCCAAGTCACGACGTCGTAAGCGTTCGCCTTCCGTTCGCCGTCATCATTGAAATCATTATAAGGCAAGTCTAAATAAAACGGATTTTCTTTGGGAGTAAAGCCTTGCGGAAAATAACCATTACGGTTATACGGGTCATCATAACCCCCATAGCTTTTCTGCCACTCGTCGTCCCAGGCGGAAACCGCATTGTCTTCAGAAGACCCCGCGCCTTGTGGTTCTCCGATCCAAAAAACCGTCGCGGTTATATTTTTATGTAAAAAATATTTTGACTCAATATCCGGGTCCTCTACTGGAGGATTTTCATTTGCTGGGGGATCCAGTTCTTTTTTTGGCACAACTATATCTTCTCCTGGTGAACTTACCTCTGGAGAAACAGAAATATCTTGACTCATCGGAAGAAACACAGCCTCCGACGGACTTTGATTTTCCTCCTCAACTTGCTCTTGTTTACCACTTATCAAAACTCCATTGTCATCCGTTTTTTCCACCAGCCCGAGGCCAAACTGAAAGACTATAAAAACCAACCCAAAAATAAGTCCCGCAACCAGTATAACGCTTTTTTTCATACCCCTAATTCTTCTTTTGTAATATATAAATGTTCCCCGGGTTTAAGATTTTTTGGTAACTCATAATCACCCATCCGCACCCTCTTCAGCCTAATCAACTCCAGCCCAACCACAGAAAACATCCTTCTAACCTGCCGATACTTTCCCTCTTGTAAGGTAATAAACACCTTTTTGTTATTTGCCTTAACCTTGCACGGACGGGTTTTTTCGTTCCCCAACCTGACCCCTTGCTCTAGTTTTGAAATCTGGCTTTCTGTCGGGGCGGCATGTGCCACCGCCTCGTATTCTTTTTCGTGGTCAAAACTAGGGTGTGTCATCCTTTGCGTCAACTCGCCGTCGTTGGTTAAAATTAGCAATCCTTCTGTGTTAAAATCCAACCGACCTACGGTCCAAACTTTATCTTTCAAACTTCTTGGCAAAAAATGATAAACAGTCTGTTTGCCCTCCTGACTTTTACGAGAGGTCACACACCCCAATGGTTTGTTAAAAGCGATATAAAGAAATTTTTCTGGACTTTTAACTACTTTACCAAAAACTTTTACCTCATCAACCTCCGGGTCAACTTTTATACCAAGTCTGGCTTTTTTTCCGTTTACTAAAACTTCCCCCGCAGAAATAAATTTCTCCGCTTTTCTGCGTGACGCCACCCCGGCTCGGTTTAAAAATTTTTGCAGTCTTTCTTCCATCAGACTAATAATACCTCACCTCGGCCTGACAAGCAAAAACTGCCAAATAAGGCAGTTATTTTATTAATCCAACAAATTAAACCGCGATGTCTCTTTTGTTGAAATGGTATGCGGCAAACGCGGAAGAAAGAAGGATAAAAAACAAAAATACTAAAACCGACAATCCATTCAACTGGCTTTTCGTCATCACCTGTACTCCATCAAAGTAATAGAAAAATGAAAAATATTTCAGCGCAGCGACGTTTTCAGAAAGATTCGAGGCTACGGAAAATATATACATCAATCCGACAATCCCACCTGTGGTAAAATAAACTTTACTTTTTTCAGAAAATATTACAGAAAATAGCATCCCTAAAGACAGTACTGATAGCCCAAAAAATAAACCCATAAACGAGACTTTAAAATGATTCATCGCGGAAATCTCTATTCCATGAAGAGCGGCCAACGGAAACACCATAAAAATCGAAAATAAAATAAACACTACCAAAGCAACGGTCGCAGCCAGATATCTCCCGGCAAATACCGCCACTCGAGAGACTGGCCTTGAAAGGATGAGTTCAATAGTCCCTTTCTCTATTTCGCCGGCTATCGCCGGACCGGCCAAACCCAACAATAACAATACCACCATGATCGGCCACATAATAGACATGTGCTCCAAAGCTATAAAATTCTCAACGGTGGAAAAATTTATTTCTTCAACCCCCAATATCGCGGTAAACGACTCCGGATAACTCTCTAACAATTTATTAAAATCGTCGCTCTTTTCCGCTATCGCGGGAAACATTGCCAAATACATCCATAAAAGTGTGACGCCGATTATTGCGTAAACGATTATGAATTTTTTTCGATTTTTTATTGTTTGCCAAAAAATAGCCTTTATATCATCTTTCATAATATTCCATGAAAATATCTTCCAGAGACGCTCTACCAATTTCCAAATTTTTCATTCGATGTGCGCTCAAAACCCGCAAAATCGACGCGATTTCACCCCGAACATTTAAAATTAATTCTTCTGGCGAAGCCATTACAACTTCGGATCCACCAAGGGTTAAAAATTCACCCTTGTCATATTTTCCAGCAAATACCACTTTTACTCTATGCATTTGTTTTTCTTTCAGACTTTCCATACTTTCCACCGCTACCATTTTTCCCTGTCGGATAATCCCCACACGAGAACACACCCTTTCGACTTCGGCAAGATTGTGAGAAGACATAAAAACCGTTGCGCCTTTATAAGTCTGCTCCCGGATAATATCATAAATTATATTTTGCATCAGGGGGTCAAGCGCATTTGTCGGCTCGTCCAAGATTGCAACTTTTGGTTCAAACATAAAAGCCAAAATCACCCCAAGTTTCTGCCGGTTCCCTGAAGATAAATTTTTCGTTTTAACTTTTGGATTAAACTGTAGCCTGGTCGCTAGATTGCTAGCGATATTTTTTTTACCATTAAGCGATAAGGCAAAATTGATATGCTGCTGACCGGTCCAGTTGTCATAAGCACGCACAGAACCCGCCAAATATCCAATCTCTTTTTTATTTAATCTAACTTTCTCTACACTTTTATACTCAGATAATTTTTTAAACGATTCAATAACTTCTATTACATCAGCAAGCTCTTCTTCTGTTGGAGTTTCAGCAAATTCAGTTACCTCTTCTAGTAATTTCTTAATAAGCTCTTCTTTGTATTCACTGTCGTTAGCAAATCTTTTTTCATAGAGAATATTTTTTTGATCTAAAATTTCAGGGATTTTATCTCTAACTAGTTTGTTGTATTTGACCATGATGATATTTTATCAAACGAGATTTCTTATGCTAGCTGTTAGATGCCACAAGGGTCCTTCTGTTTTTCTAATTCGTCTACTCATAAGAAAAATAAGTTGTGCGGAGCACTTCACCAAAGGCTCAGCACTCTCCGCAAAATATATTCGTCAACCCATTATTTTGCGGAGAGTGAGGGATTCGGCGTCAACTCACCTCGATATAATTGTTCGCCTTGCTCCAATTATATCGGGTGGTTCCTACCCTGGCTCAATCCTCTTCGCTTCGCTCAGTCTGGATTTCCGCCTTTCGAATCCCACCTCATCGAGAAGCTGCCAATTTTGATATTCCGAAAACTTGAAGGAATATCAAAATAGCCAGTGCGGGCTACTCGGGTTAAGTACCCACGTGGTCAACCCTTGTAAGGATATTCTAGCACTTTTTGGCTATGCGATTTGAGGTACTCGGGTCGGGGTCTAAATACTACAAATGCGACACTATAAAAAAGACCACTCAACAATAAGTAGGGATTCAGGAGAGATATCACATGCTAAGGCTCCAGCTATGAATTTCTTTTGCGGTTCAGTGAGCTTATCCTTCCCTGTACGTTTTGCCTCACAGAGAAGTACATCTTTACCTTTCCAAGCAAAGACATCAAAACATGCGGAGGTTTTAGCGGTATTCCAAATTTTACGAAGGATTGCTTCCTTATCCTCAGGGATAGATACATGTTCAGATTTCAACGCCCACTCATTTGGCATGGTGCGAAGATAATGGGTCCCGCCGTAACTCTCAACCCACACTCCTTCCCATCCATTTTCCAGAAGGATTCGCAGAATAACTAATTCAGCAAAACAAGCATCATCCTTATAGTTCAATATAGGCTTCTTTCCATAATCAAAACTAACTGGAATTCCATTCCAAGGGGAGAATTTAGGACGACAAACAGGAAGTGTGGCTATCGTTCCATCTGCAAGAACAATGTCTGTAGTTTCAGTTGGTTGTAATTCGGACGGTAGACTCATATAAATACGATTATACAACTTAATTGAACACTGACTCGTATGCTGGCAAATCATGCTTCTTTAAGAAGTTTTTCATACTATCAAGCTCTCGCTCAGTTAGGGGTTCTTCGTTGCTATCCTCGCTATTCCATGGGACCACATGTAATTCCTTCTTGCTCTTACTCGGATCTTTCTTCCAATCCTCTAGCACCTTCTTAACCTTCACACATTCACTAGCAAGATAGTCGTCCCACTGTTTCCTTACAGCATTCGCTTCGACTTGTATCCGTAGATAGTTGGTCGGTATTTCGTTTTTCTCAAGTAAAGCTTCATATGCATATCTATCCTGATTTTTTATAGCAAACGGTAAGCGACGAATGTGATTGGTGTCGCACCCGAATGGATCGAGAAACATGTATTGGTGATATTCAAGACCGTCTTCATCAGTGAAATTAT
>PFAJ01000043.1 GCA_002773695.1 Candidatus Doudnabacteria bacterium CG10_big_fil_rev_8_21_14_0_10_41_10
TCATATCCATAACCATAGAAGGGTGCCCTTCGGCGGCGGATAAATTCACCAGCCGTCCTTGTGCCAGCACGTAAATCTTTTTACCGGATTTTAGCAAGTACTCTTCGGTATTTGGCCGGACTTCCGTGATTTGTTTAGTGATCTTTTTCAACCCGATTAAATTCAGCTCCACATCAAAATGACCGGAGTTAGAAACGATTGCGCCACTCTTCATTTGTTTAAAATGATGAACGTCTATCACGTTTATGTCTCCCGTAACTGTTATGAACACGTCGCCTTTCTTTGCCGCTTCTACCATAGGCATTACATCGAACCCATCCATTCGCGCTTCGAGCGCTCGCAACGGATCCACTTCAGTGACAATAACTTCCGCGCCCATACCTTTTGCTCGCATGGAAACTCCTTTGCCACAGTACCCATAACCACCGACCACCACGGTTTTTCCCGCGAACAATATATTGGTCGCGCGCAATATCCCATCGAGAGTTGACTGACCGGTTCCGTAACGGTTATCAAAAAAATGTTTTGTCGCCGAATCGTTAACCGCAACCACCGGAAATCTTAATTTTTTCTTTTTTTCCAAAGCTCGAAGTCGGATGACTCCGGTAGTGGTTTCTTCCGAAGACCCCCATACATTTTTTATCAAATTCTTTTTTGGCCCGTGTAAAAGCGAAACCAAATCCGCCCCATCATCCATTGTGATATGCGGTTTATGAGACAACGCTTGATTTAAATGTTTATAATAGGTTTTCCGGTCTTCACCATTGATAGCCAAAACCGGAATGCCAAAATGTTTAGAAATCGAAGCCGCTGTATCATCTTGAGTCGACAAAGGGTTTGAAGCGCACAATACCACCTCGGCGCCGCCGGCTTTTAATGTGTCCATCAAATTGGCTGTTTCGCTGGTCACGTGCAAACAAGCGGACAGACGAACTCCTGCCAACGGTTTTTCTTTTAGAAAACGTTTTTTAATTTGCGCAAGTACCGGCATTTCGCGCGCCGCCCACTGTATTCTCTTGCGACCATTGTTTGCTAATCGAGAGTTTTTTATATCAGATTGAATTTTCATTTGTTGAATCTTAATTAAAAATCCAAAACCCAAATTTCAAATATCAAATCAATGACTTGAACCCAAAATCCAAAATTACTTTATCATTTGGATTTTTGATTTGGTTTGGTATTTGGATTTTGACATTTGTAATTAAGCGACCTAAAAACCTATAAATTCTCGCCAAACGCTTTTAAATACTCTTTTTTTATCCCTCCCCAGCTAAATTTGTGTTCTTGCGTTCCTTTGTATTCCACCGCTTTCGAAGCAACCAGTGACGCGAGTCTGCCCGTCTTCTCTAAAGAATACCCCATTTTGAGGCCTTTTATCAAACCGGAGCGATACGCGTCCCCCGCCCCAGTCGGATCAACTACTCGTTTCGCTTTTACCAACGAAATTTTAATTTTCTTCCTCATATTTTGGATAACAGATCCTTTCGCACCCAAAGTGGTTATTACTATCTGACTATTCAATGGATGGAAGTTGGCTTTTTTGAACAGATAACCAATTTCGTAGTCGTTGCCGATGATAACTTTTGCTCCGGACATCCCGGTTTTTAAATCCATTCCTTTCTGATGCGTCATCGCCTGCCCGGGATCGTATACATAAGGCGTGTCTCTTTTTTGATAATTCTTAACGGCCAAGTCCATCGCTTTGGAGGGTTCTGCTGAAACTATTCCTAAATCATTTGGTCCAGACAAAGGCAGACTGTGTTTTTTCTCTAAAGCCCCGATAACAAAGCCAGTAATCTGGTTGTCGTCCAAATCGGTAATCATATAAGCCGATGCAGTCTGACGGGTTTTGCATTGCGCTATATATTTGGTCTCAATTTTTTTCTTTTTGAGATATTTCAAATATTCCGAACCGTCTTTCCCCAAACTTCCAATAATATATGGCCGTTCTCCTAAAAGACTTAAATTATACGCGATATTGCCCGCGGTGCCGCCGTAACTAATATTTATGCTCGGAACGGCGAAAGAAATTGATATGGCATGAACTTTTTTTAGATTAATATCACGAGCAAAACGACCGCGATAGTCCATAATGCGGTCGTAAGCGATTGATCCGGAAACAAAAATTTTCGACATTTAAAATTTTGCTTTAATCTTTTCTAAAATTTGTTCCGCTTCTCCTTCTTTGTACTTTCTATGAGGCCATGAAGAAAGTTCTTTGCTTGAACTTCTGGGAATAATATGGAAATGGAGATGAAAAATATCCTGACCGGAGGCCTCGCCGTTATTCGTAGTAAAATTGAACGCTTCGGATAAAGTAGCATCCATAACAACTTTAGAAACTTTCTTTCCGATTTTTATCAAATGCCCCAAAATCTCGTCGGGAGTGTCGAGCAAATCTGTATGATGATCTTTGGGAATCAACAAAGCATGTCCGGGTCGGATTGGATTAATATCTAAAAAAGCTAAACATTTATCATCTTCAAACACTTTGTAAGACGGTATTTCCCCTTTCACGATTTTGCAAAAAATACATTGCATCGATGCTAATATACTAATTAATACTAATTATACTAATGGGTTTTGAACCCTGGAGCCATTCGTATATTGGCATCGCGTTAGTATTTACTCCAGTCAAACCCAATCTCCGCATCATTCCACGCCAAACGCTCTTCATCGGGTGATTTGGGATTGTACGGTTCGGTGGTATGATAAAACATTAACACAGGCTCTTTTGAAACCACTTTGTACCCATGAACAACCCCAACCGGAATAACAATCAATTTATAATCATCTTTTCCCGCTTCGATAACTTGGGTTTGTTTATAGGTTTTAGAATCTTTCCGTTGATCGTATAAAACCACAACCGCTTTCCCGGTTGCGGCAAACCACAAGTCGTCTTGTTTTTTGTGCCAATGAAAGGCTTTTACCGTTCCCTCGTGCGCGACAGTAAAAGTCGACTGCCCAAATTTTTTAAAGAATTCTTGATCGGATCGCAACACTTCTATTAAAAAACCTCTCTCGTTTTTTTCATCTTCCGGCCGGTCGGGAATATCCTGGAAAACTTTTAACTTTTTTATTACTACGCCATCTATCATATTGAATGGTTAACATTGCGATCTCCCAAAAGGAGAAAAGCAATCCTTTTTCAACTCTAGGATCCCCGTGGTCTCCGTCCAAAAACGGATCCCTCGCGATGATATTAATTTATTCGACTAACATTTGAACAACGTTAACTTTTTCCCCCCGCAAAAATTCAACTTGGATTTTTTGATTGATTGAGAGACCGGATAGTAATTGTTTTAAGCTGTTATTCTGATCCAATCCAATTTCATTAATTTTATAAATAAAATCACCTTCTCGCAAACCGGCTTTATACGCCACCCCACCAAAAACCACAGCGGGTTTTCCGGGTTGAGAGGCGACCATCGCCCCATACTGTTTTGATGTTAGCCCGAATAGATTTGATATTGTTGGAGTGATATCGATATATCGCAAACCCAAGCGTGGTTGTGTAAAACCCCCGCCATCCAATAAATTTTTTAAAGAATTTTTTACATATTCTCCCGTCAAAATACCGGTCGCTGTCTGCAGGCCCACAATCTGGTAATCACGGCTAACCAAAACCACGGAAATCATGTCTTCAGACAACGCCGGCGAAACTTCTAAATATTCCCGGGCATCATCGGTAAATTGGATTTGGACAAAACCGTTCGAAGTTTCCGGGGTTTGCGCAAGATCCGCAACCACAGCAAAAGTTTTATCAAGCGGTACCCCCGGCAACACGGCAACCAACTTGTCACCAACCAATAAATCCTTAGAATTTTTAAAATTGGCGACCGATAAATTTTCCGCTTCAATCTTGATCGCTACTAACCCCGATTGCGAATCTGACGCCATAACTTTCGCTTCATATATCCGTCCATCCAAAGTTACGACTGTCAAAAAATTTCGACTTATATCTCCCACTACCGATTGTGTGGTGAAAATAATCCCGTCCGAAGTGGCAATAACCCCCCGGCCGGCCACCACTCCTGTTAAATTATTAGAAATTGAACTCAAAGGACTACTATGAGAAATCACTGAAACGGTGGTTTTGTTTATTCGGTCCAGCACTTCATTGGTTTTTATCCCTTCATTGATCCGAATCTGTTCAGTTTTATTTACCACTATTGGAAATCGTGGTAACAAAAATCCCAAACCCGAAGAGCTGGCTAACCAAGGGAACACTAAATTTATAAACAAACCGGTTGTGATCCCGGTTATTAAAAATAAAACTACCAGTAAAACTGCTATGGATTTATTGGTGACTACTTTTTCTTTTTTCCAAAATGACAATTTCTTCATAATTTAGGAATCCAATTCGAAGTCAGAACTACGATAAATATTATTAAACCGCTAAAACCAGAATGATAAAGTATCGCGTTTTTTTTAAGCGTCCCTTGTAAATGCAATCGTCCAATCATCCAAGCCAAATATAATAAAGCGAGCATCACCACGGTAATAGAAACGAAATGCAACGGCCAGAACAGCAATGCCCAAGAAATCTGGGTAACCAAGAAAGCAAGGACTGTCGAATAAATCATTTTTTCCTGCAAATTCGCCAAGACATTATAGTAACTGGCCCAGTAGAAAGAAAAACTGGCGAAAAAAATCAAAATCAACACCAACCACCAAGCCGGGGTAAAATAAAACTCAAATGCCCAAATTCCCAAAAAAACTCCGGCCGCTGAAAAAAAGAACAAACTATCTATCAATGACGAATTTATTTTCGGCAAAATGTTCATCTCTAACTTTACAAACATTAAAACCATAATCAATCCCAGAACAATCTGCCATATTCGCGAGCTCTGGACAAACAAAATCGCTGATGTCCCTAAAATCCAAAAAGTCGGTACGGTCAAAAAAGTCAGATCGTAACGGCTCCGAATCTCTTTTTTGTGCAACAGATAATTCACCACCGCCGTAACCACCGCTAAAAAAGCAACTACGGGCACCATCACGATCACTTTAACCGACGGAGCCAAAAACACAGCCAAAAATATAACAGCAAGCACCAATACCGCAAACCCTTTATACATCGCGTGATAGTTAATATAAAAAAACCAATAGGCTCTATGTAAATTTATCAATAAAAATCACAAAAATCAAGCCTTAAAATCAAATCTTAATTATTTCCAGCACTTCTACGTAAAGACAAGATCACGGCCCCGACTATTATAAGGACCAAAGCGACTATCTGGTTTGCCGCAAAGCCGTACACGATTGTCTGGTCAGCCCGCAACCCCTCGATAAAAAATCGGCCAAATGAATAGATAATCAGATAGTTGGCGAAAATAAATCCCGACCCTAAAAGCTTTTCTGATTTGACCAGTTTAAATAAAATCAAAAATACTAAAAAAGCCCACAATGACTCGTATAAAAAAGTCGGATGAAAATACTGAAAATTTTCATATCCGACCACCCGATTAACCGGATCGATAAATATTTTCCAAGGCAGGGTGGTTGGCACACCGTATGCCTCTTGGTTAAAATAATTCCCCCATCGGCCTATAGCGAGTCCCAAAATCGCGGCGGGGGCCAAAAGATCGGCAAGAGTAAAAAAATTTATTTTTTTAATTCGCGAATAAATAATTGTCGCGATTATCGCCGATATAACTCCCCCATAAATCCCCAGGCCGCCGTTCCAGACTTGAAAGATCGCGGTAAGGTTTTGTGAGTAATACCCCCAACCCGAAATTACATGATGAACGCGCGCGCCAAAAAATCCGACTGCAAAATTTATTAGCACCAGGTTTTCCGCGTCTGACACTTTTACCCCAAATCTCGGAGCTATTTTGCGTACCGAAAAAAATCCAAGCGCAACCGCCAAAAACATAGTCAGGCTATATATATGAATACGTACTGGCCCAATAAAATAATCAGGTTGGATCATGATAGTGGTTGAAATTTAAAATAAACTCGTCTGTTTTTGCTTGTTCTGCTTCGCCTCAAACTCTGGTAAGAAAATTTTGAACTCTCGTTTGTCAAAAAAATCTTTATAAAAAAGTTTGCCTTCTCGTACAGCGTAGTCATAAATATTACGCGTAATTTTTACGTCTTCGACGCAATACTTTTTCAATTTCTCTATCTGTCCGGTTTTCCAAAATCGAACCGCGTCCAAACCGGACGCGATTTTTGAAGAATTCAAAGTGGCCTGCGCGACTGAATCAAGGCCTACGCGGTGTCCTAAAACTTTTTCAATTTCAACTAACAAATCGAGTGTTGGCAAAGTCGCGGGGTCATAATTCAAATACGGCTTTAACACTTCATAATCAAACCCGATTGAATTGTATCCGATAACCAGATCGGCCTCCTGCAACATCTCTCCCAATTTATGGATGCTACTCTCTTCAAAAACTAAAAACTTATTTTTTTGGTAAGAATACGCGACCCCTACCGAAACCTTCAGTAAATGGTTTTTATTCCTCCCACCGACTTCTGAAAAACTTTTTTGCGTTTCAAGATCAAAAACTATTTTATTGAGCACGAATTTCAATTTTTGATTAATAATATTTTACCGATAAATCCTGCCGCGTCTCTGATATTAAATCGAAGCATAGGTGGATGTTTTTCCAAACCAAAAACTATTTTATCAAATATTATTTATAAATGTCATCCCCGACTTGATCGGGATTCTAGGTTCTCGACTCCGCTCGAACAATAGCCTAAATCTCCGCTTTCACGGGGATAAAAATCAATTTACTGTCTTATAGCAAAAAGTTTTGAGGCCCCGACGAATGCCGAGGCCTCGCTGGCTAACTGGTTGCCTCCTTCTTTCTTTAACGTGATATATACATTATAAAAAAAATCTTACGTTTTGGCGAGGGCTATGATGGATGTTATCAGACATGTGCGATCATGTATCGATAGCTGTAATCATTAACGGAATATTAACCTACGTCAATAGGGGGCAATTGGCAGGTTGGAGGATTTCGTCACGCACGCCCTAAATATTAATCGGGCGCTAGCGGGATGGACAATATCCCGGATAAGAGAGAATCTCAAATCTCTCACCTTCTGCCAGAACTCGAAAATCTTAAGCATCACGGTCTAAGGCCGACAGGTCAAATGACTGTACGTCTTTTCACCGCAGGCGATCCTCGCCGCGGTCTTTTTTTGCCTAAAACTCATTTTTTTTGTTATAATATGGATTGACATTAAAATTGCAGTTGCCCCATTTATGGGGCCACGGCCTGGCAAACCTGCCTGACGGCAGACAGGTCAGGCAACTACGATATTTTCAGAATAAAACCATGCAACGTACATTAATCTTCGAGACCCTAAAACAAACAGAAAAAGAAGTCACTATTAAAGGCTGGGTAGCGGTTAGACGCGACCACGGCAAGCTCATTTTTTTAGATATCCGTGATGTTAGTGGTCTAATACAGGTTGTAGTTAACCCAAAAGTCAGTAAAGATTCCCATAAAACCGCGGAAAAACTACGGAGCGAATTCGTGGTGGCTATTACCGGAAAAATCAACAAACGACCGGAAAAATTGGTGAATAAAGATTTAGAAACCGGTTCAGTAGAAATGATTGCTACCAAAATCGAAATTTTAAGTGAGGCTAAAAATTTGCCTTTTGAAATTCCTGAAGCCGACGACGTAAAAGAAGAAACGAGGTTAAAGTACCGCTACCTCGACCTGCGCTCCAAACGAATGAGTTACAACATGAAAATGCGATCAGAAATGATGCACTTTGTCAGAAATTATTTGCATGATAAAGGCTTTATAGAATTCCACACACCAATTCTATCAAAGTCGACTCCGGAAGGCGCGCGTGACTATCTGGTTCCTTCTAGAAAATTCCCGGGCAAATTTTTCGCGCTCCCTCAAAGCCCCCAGCAATACAAACAGATGCTCCAAGTAGCCGGTTTCGATAAATACTTTCAAATCGCTCCCTGTTTTCGGGATGAAGATGCCCGAGCCGACCGTAGCCCAGGAGAATTCTATCAGGTTGATATGGAGATGAGTTTTGTTACACAGGAAGATATTTTAAATATCACCGAAGAAATGTTTACCAAAATGGTGCGTACACTTTGGCCGGAAAAGAAAATGACTTTTGACCCATGGCCAAGATTGGATTATGCGGAGGTGATGGAAAAGTACAAAACAGATAAACCCGACTTGCGAAAAAATAAAGAAGACATTAACGAGCTGGCGTTTGCTTTCGTCGTAAATTTCCCTCTGTTCGCGCCTCAAGCCAAAGATAAAAATTCCGAAGACCATTTCCATGGCGCGAAAAGTAAATGGGCGCCATCACATCATATGTTTACCGCGCCAAAAACAGAAGACATCCCCATGCTAGATACCGATCCGGGGAAAGTTAAATCTTATCAACATGATTTGGTTCTAAATGGCTTAGAGGTCGGTGGCGGTAGCGTCAGGATTCACGACTCCAAACTCCAAAATAAAATATTTGGGCTTATAGGATTTGACGATGAAGATAAGAAGAAATTCGAGCACTTATTGCAGGCGTTTGAATATGGCGTCCCTCCTCATGGCGGAATCGCTCCCGGCTTTGACCGGCTACTGTCTGTTATTTTGGGTGAAAAATCGATCCGCGAAGTAATCGCTTTTCCGCTTATGGCCGAGGCGCGCGACCCTTTGATGGACGCTCCTAGTGAGGTTACAAATGATCAACTCAAAGAGCTGCACATAAAAACCGAGAAACCGAAGTTAAAATCTTCCTAAATTTCCGTAATCTGAATGTCATCCCGAACTTGTTGCGGGATCTCCCTTGGTAAAATGAAAAAAATATTATGTTTATATTCTAGCAAGTAAGAAAGGCGGCGTCCTATATACTGGGGTCACCAGCGATCCGGTAAAACGAGTGTACGAACATAAAAATAATCTAGTTGAAGGGTTTACCAAAAAATATTTTGTCCATAAGCTTGTATATTTTGAATTTACTAACAGTGTAATAAGCGCGATCGAAAAAGAGAAAAAAATAGAAACGGCAATGGAAAATAAACCCAATTAAAAAAAATAATCCCTATTGAAAAGATTTGTATAGAGAAATAATTTAAGATTCCTGCCTTCGCAGGAATGACAACTATTTATTAAACCAAACAAACATGAAAGCAAAAAAAATCAAACACGCAATCGACAAAAAACTGGAAGACTTCTTGAAAAAAGCAAAAGCCAAATTCCAGATCATTGAACACAAAGTTGTCTATACCGCCCAAGACGCGGCCCAAACTACCAAGAAAAAACTGAAAGATATCTCCAAGGTCGTCCTGATCAAGGCCGACAAGGATTTTTTATTGGTCGTAGTCCCCTCTGGCAAGTACGTCGACTTAAAAGCTGTCAAAAAAGCCGTTCAAGCAAAAAAAGTTAAAATGGCGACGGAAAAAGACATTACCAAGTATCTAAAGACCAAGGTTAGTTTGCTACATCCTTTTGCCAGTCTTTACAAAACGAAAATGGAAACCTTGTTGGACAAGTCGCTTGTAAAAGCTAAAAAAATGATTACTTCGGCCGGCTCCTATACTGTCTCTATTGAAATCAATCCTAAAGATTTTATTAAACACACCAATCCGATAAAAGGCAGCTTCTCGAAATCCAAAAAATAATGTACGAGGTACAAACAATAAAATTCAAAGGACCGCTTCATGTGCTTTTAGAACTGATTGAAGACCGTAAAATGGAAATATCGGAAATTTCCCTTGCCGAGGTCACTCAACAATTTTTGGAACATATAAAACAACTGGAAAACACGAATCCGGAACTACTCGCCGATTTTTTGGCAGTCGCTTCAAAACTGCTGGTAATTAAATCTAAAAGTTTGTTGCCCTCCCTCGAAATCGAGCAAGAAGATAAAGAAACTACCGACCTGACCTACCAGCTTTTACAGTTCAAAAAATTCAAAGAAGTCGCTTTGTTTTTAAAAGAGTTACAAGCGAAAGGACACTACTCTTTCATCCGGGAAGGTTCAACCGAACAGTTCACGACTTTTTATCCAGATCCGGCGGTCAACGTAAGTGTCCTGCAAAACGCGATGCAAGGACTAGCGCGATCGCTGGAAGAAATCACGAAACTGCCAAAGGATATTGTAAAAGAAGTCGTTTCAATTTCCGATAAAATAAAAGAACTGCAGAAAAATATCGCGGAAAAGTTTGAAATAAAATTAAGCGACATGATTCAATCGAATTCCAAAACCGAAATCGTGGTAACATTTCTTGCAATGTTGGAGTTGATCAAACAACAAATTCTTACGGTTGAGCAAGAAAGTTTGTTCAGTGACATAAAAATAAAAAAAGTTTAGCAAAATGTCGTTCCTCCGCCCGGGCGGACTCTGGCCAAAAGGTGGGCAGGTCAGTTGGGATGACAAACGAAAACAATGTTAGAACTACAATCACAAATTTTTCCTTATATTTTGATTACCCTCGGCATTTTTCTTATTTATATCAGCAAGCCGAACAGAAGAAAAGCTATAATCGGTCCGCTTCAAGATCAAGGGATATTGCCAAAAATAAAATTTAATCCAAAAAAACACGATATCGTTTCCGGAGCCGGCCCGAATCTGGGATTGTTTACATTCGGTGTAGCTTGTATTTTACTTGGAACATTTTTAATTATTTTTTAATAGTTTCACTACCTGAGCTTGTCGAAGGGTTTATCAATTTAAACCCTCAACTCCGCTCAGTCAATAATAAATTGTCAAACCTAAACTCACAAATCGAATCTATTTTATTTGCGGCCTCGCGACCGGTAAAAATATCCGAGCTTACAAAATCGCTAGACAAAAAAAAGCCGGAGATACAAACTGCAATCGATGAGCTGAAAGCAACGCTTTTCCATCGAGGAATAGTATTGCTTGAAAAGGACGATAAAGTTCAACTGGTTACCAATCCGGAAAATGCAAAAGCAATCGGGAATTTTATGGTGGCCGAGCAGAGAGAAAAACTGACTGACGCAGCGATTGAAACCTTGGCGATCATTGCTTATAAACAACCAATTAGCCGCGCGGAAATAGAAGCGATAAGAGGGGTCAATTCGCAATATATTTTGCGACAACTTTCTATCCGTGGTTTGGTTGAAAAAAATTCTTCACCGGATGACGCCAGAAGATTGGTTTACAAAACGACTCTGGAATTTATGACGCACTTGGGACTGCGCGATATGAAAACTTTGCCGGATTTTGAAGAGGTAACTAAAAATGTTCAGTTGCCCGAACAAGAGCCGGGGGAAGAGAAAACAAACGAACAACTCTCTACCGAAGAGACGCCGCAAGAAAAAATCCCCAGTGAAGAACCGCGAGCAAAAGAAGTAACACAAGAAAAAAACCCTTTAAAAAATTTTGAACAACATCCACAGAAAAATTCGGAAAAAAATGTAACACAGGAGTAATTCACTCGTCTTAAATAATGCTAACCCAAATAGCAAAGTCAAAAACCCCGTTGTTTACGGGGTTTTTGCATTTTTATAAAAGGAAAAATGTCCCGATCTGTTCGACTGTCCCCAAGGTCACCTTGTGGCTACCGAAAGGCGAGTGAAGTCGAGGGGCTACATATTTAAGTTATCCACAAGAATATTTAAATAAAAAACCTGCTTGCTTTGCAACAAAACAGGTATTTGAAAAAGATGAAGCACTAGTCTCGTAAATCCTCGTAGAGCCTGCCGACGGTCTTGTTGAACTCAAGTAACAGAACAAGCACAACTTGTCTACCCTGAAACGCAACTCTAGACATCAGAAAGGTAAAACCAGTTGAGGTGGTTACGAAGGTCCTGTCACCGTTAAACTCAAAGGTGCACGTGAGCTTCGACGAGTCTGCGCCGACTTTCTGAAGTAGAGTCACCTCTAGATTTAAGGAATCAACTTTCTTCGCTTGTTCCTTGTTAAGGCTATCGCCCATCACCAACCCGAAGGGACTGAACTTGTCTCCCCTTTTTTTAGGCACTTCAACTACTATGGCCATATCTTCCCCCTTACTTTAAATTACAAAGAATTACAAAACTCCAAATATCCTTTTAATCTGACATACTTTCCTTAGGGGAAGTTTCCTTGCGCTTTGCAAGAAAATCTGCCCTAGTAAAAGTA
>PFAJ01000018.1 GCA_002773695.1 Candidatus Doudnabacteria bacterium CG10_big_fil_rev_8_21_14_0_10_41_10
GAATTTCTACAAGCCAGACGAGTTTTTTGCGCGGGTATTAGCTAATCAGGATTTACGTTAGAGGGTTGAATCCAGCTGAGCATCTGACAAACAGATTTGGAATAAAAAACCGCTTGGAAACCGAGTATGCAATTTTAGTCACAATGACATCCTCCAAGGAAATAAAAAGAGTTACCCTTTAATTAAAGAGTAACCCTTTAGCAGGTATCCCAGTTTTACATCTTCTTTAAAACCTCCTCCACCGCCCGGTCGAGTTGCGGATCTTCAAAATTGTCGATATTCTCCGAGGTCAAATCTACTTCAATATCAGGCTCTATCCCCTCGACGTTGATGTTAAACCCATCAGGGGTTAACCATTTTGCTATCGTTATTTTCAGGTCGGCTCCTTCCGGTAGATCAATCAATTCCTGAACCGATCCTTTTCCAAAAGATTTTTTTCCGATCAAAGTTGCCAACTCATGGTCACGCAACGCACCGGCCACAATTTCAGAAGCCGAGGCCGAACCTTCATTTATAAGCACTACCGTGGGAATACCGGAAAGTCTTGGCACTCCGGAAGCTCGGTGACCATCTTTTCGTCCGTCACCAAACTGTTCCGACACCACCACTTCCCCATCTTTCACCCAGTTACTCGCAACGTCAATCGCAGAAGTTATAAATCCACCCGGGTTATTACGAACATCCAAAATAATACCTTTCACATTTTCCTTTAGGAGATCCGTAACGGCTTTGTCCAAATCTTTTTTTGTATCCTCGCCAAACCGGCGGAGTTTGATTACCGCTATTTTGTTTCCATCTTTTTCAGAAATATCCAGCTCGACACTTTTCACGACAATCGTATCTCGAACAATAGCGACATCTTTTGCTTCCTCTGCTCCGTCTGACAATACAGTTAAAACTACAGTCGAACCTTTCTCTCCACGAATTTTTCCAACTGCCTCATCCAAACTAAAATTGATTGCTGATTCTCCATCAACCGCCAAAATAACATCCAAAGGCCTTAACCCGGCTTTTTCTGCCGGTGAACCATCAAGTGGCGAGACAATCATAAGCCGTTCTTGTCGAATACCTATTTCCGCTCCAATCCCTGAAAACTCTCCCCGGAGATCTTCTTGGAACTGCTGAGATTTTTGAGGAGTCATAAACACCGAATAAGGATCGCCAAGTGAGGCCACCGCTCCAGAAACCGCTCCGTATAGAAGTTCTTGTTGGTCAACCGGGCCATCTACAAATTTTTTATCAATCGCTTGTAGCGTATCCCATAATATTTGCCAATTTACATCCTGTGGCGCCTGATCACGATTTAGGTGAGTAAAACGTAACGGCGCGGTCTCGATAGCGTATCCGGCTCGTGAGAAAAAATAGCCGCCAAGAAAGCTACCGACAACTACAACAATAAGGCCGGATATAAGTAGATATTTTTTATCGTTTGATTGATTTTCCATACATGAAAGAAACTATTGGTAATCGTATAAAATAAATTATAACGGATATCGGCGCACTAGTCCAGACTTTAGACTACAATTAGTGAACGGCTTTTTTACGTTTTAAAAAATTAAACATAAAAACCATATACATTCGTGCTTTTATCCCGATAAAAACAAGGCTCGAAAATGCCGGGCTGTAATCTTGGCGATAATTTTTTTTGTAAAATATCCACATTGCGTCATGGGCCCATTGAACAACTTTCAAAGCGATAGCCTGTGAAGAACCGTATTTGTAATGGACAATTTCCGCTTCCGGAAAATATATTACCTCGTAGCCGGTCTTTTTGACCCGCCAACACCAGTCCAAATCCTCACCATACATGAAGTAATCTTCGTCCAAATAACCAACTTTTTGGACAACTGATTTTCGGATCATTAAAAACGCGCCCATCACTGCGTCGACTTCTTGTTCTTGATCTATTGATCCTTCAATATTATAGTCGCTAAATTTTTTCAAACCGAATAATCTTAAAAAAGAATTTTTTGGGTTTGGAAATCTTCTTCGACAAGCCTTGTCCAGCGAGCCGTCGGGAAGTTTTACCTTGCAGCCCAAGATGCCGATGTTTTCATCTTGTTCCATACGCTTAATGGAAAGATTAAACGTATCCGGATAAACTTCGGTGTCAGAATTGAGTAATAAAAAATATTGTCCTTGTGCTTGTCTAAGGGCGACATTATTTGCCTTAGAAAAACCCAAATTTGACTTGTTTTCAATCAACCTAACCTGCGGAAATTCTCGCTTGACCATTTCTATACTCCCGTCGCGCGAAGCATTGTCAGAAACTAACACTTCAAACGTAGAACTTGCCTGCGAAGCAAAAACTGACTTCAAGCATTTTTTGAGTAAGTCTTTGGTATTATAATTTACAATAATTATCGATAAATCCATAACTGTTTAAATAACGATCACTGCGGCAAGCCACGGGGTATTCTGCCAGAAATAATAAATTCTCCTCTTCTACGAAAAAGTGCCATACTTAGAAGTATGAAACTTTTACATGTTAGTTGGTTTTATTAATTTTGACAACTGTTTTAATAATCTTGTTTTATGTTTCGATTGCCTAATAACGGCGCGCAACTGATCCTTTTGTTTTCTATTGGAAGATCTAACTATCTGCTCCAATAAATGCTCGGGCCAAAAATAAGTAGGATATTTTCTTTTGAAACCCGACATGTTTTCCTCACTAGCCCACACTGAGTCTCTCCCAAAAGTACCCTGTCTTCTACCAACTCTTTTTGCCACCAAACGATACCCCTCTCCCGACTCATTCAGCCAGGTGTTTACCCTGGCAACCGTGCCACTGCCAACCTTTAAATCTTTCATAATCTCCTGGTAACTCTTCTCTTCCAGTAAGTCCTTTGCTATCGCCAAGCGTTTTGCCACCATGTCAAGTTCTTGTCTTGATAGCAAATCAGAAAATACTTGCGCGGCTTCCTTGGAAGACCGCACACTTGCCAAGCTTTCAAAAAAATTAATTAACAACTCTTCCCGTTCGTTTGTTGGTAATTTCGATTTTGGTGAAAATTTAGCCATAATCTACGTGGCTTACTTCTCTTATATTATTATACCTCACCAACTAAAAACTTCAATACTTAGAAGTATGAAAGTTTTTATACTAGTAATGGGTGATGAGAAAATGTTGCGTGGATAGCTTTGATTTGATATATTGCCGTTTTCTAATCATTTTAAAAAAATCTTTAAAAAATTCAGGCAAGACTCCCAAGGTGCGCGTTTCAAAAATTAAAATAAAAATAAACATCGCCGCCTCACGGACAAAAATAAACGGAAGGTCTTTCCAAAATTCCAGACCAAAATCATTTTTCACTATACAAAACAAATGATTTTTCCAATTCCATCGTTTTACTTTCAATGGGAGTTTTTTGTGATGCGAGATAAAACTCAATATTTTTTTATAACCACCCTGGCTACTGCCGGCCGCGCGGGAATGGTACAAGATGGCACTTGGTACGTACCAACACTTGTATCCGGCATGACGCAGACGCCACGATAAATCAAAATCCTCAAAGTAAGCAAAAAAATCTTCATCGAAGTACTCAAAAGACCCCTTCGTTGCAACCGGTCTTGGCATCCTTACTTTCTCTAGCGCCTCTCGCCGATAAATCGCTGCTGTGCCGGAAACCCCAAACACGTCTGGTTTATCATCATACTGTCCTTTATCCTCTTCGTTTTGGCCTCTTTCTTTTGCTCGGCGGGAACGACTAACCTCTATCCCGGTTCCATCTAAAATGTTTAAGCCGGGCTGAAGCATCTTCCCGGTTACCGCGGCCACTTGGGGATCATCAAAACCTTTCAAGGCATTTTCCAAAAAATTTTTATCCAAAATAACATCCGGATTTAACACCATCACAAGTTCAGATTTGCTTTGTAAAAAAAACAAATTATGACCGCCGGCGTATCCTAGATTTTTTTCGTTAGCAATAATTTTAACATCAGGAAAATTTGCTTTAACATATTTCAATGAACCATCGGACGAAGCGTTGTCCATATAAAAAAACTCAAAATCTCGGTATGATTGTTCAAGCACCGAACTGATAGCTTTTCCGATTATCTGCCGGTGATTATAACCTAATAAATTAATCCTGATTTTGGGCACGAATATTTTGTGAATTAACAAAAGAAAAAGCTATAAGCAACCAAAATATCGCCAGAATCCGGAGCGAATACAATGGATTGTTAAAAATACCATCAAATAAAATTAAAATAATTGAAGCAAATAATACCGCCTCCAAATATTTTTTTCTTAAACCGGTCGTGTCCTTCAACTGACGGTAAACTTCACGCAAAATAGCGCCGTATAAAAGCAAAATCGCGGCAAGGCCAATAATGCCCATTTCAGCCATGGTTTGCAAAACCAAATTGTGCGCGTCGGTCCCTCGTTCAAACAAATCTTCAACCTCGTAAGGAAAATTCTTCGCGCCGATTCCCAAAACCGGAGACTCGGTAAATTTTTCCCAAGAAAGCGAATAAAGTTGCGATCGTTGAACCAATGATTCGGTGCTCATACTATCTGACCGAATAAATCTTCCCCAAACAGTGGCGGAAGTGTCGACGCGAGAAGCTTGAGGTTTGGTATAAATTTCTGATACAAACACAAATTGATAAAGAAGTATTCCAGCTGCGGCCAACAAACCAAGCGCGGCTATTTTTTTTACATTTGGTAATCGATGTAAAAATTCCCAGTTGGAAAAATTCGCAAAAATATAAAGCAACGCGACTCCAAAAAAACCGGCTAACACCGAGGAACGAGTATTGGTCAAAAGTAACGTAGCTGACATAAATATTATCCCTACCCCCCAAAATCCGGCCTCAACCTTATTTTTTGAGGCATAAAACATCAAATACACAGCCAAAGGCACGGAAATGGCAAGATATATACCCAGATAAGAAGGGTGTTGCCATGTTCCCACCACCCGACTCACCAACTCCCAAAGCTCTAAAATCACTTGATCGCGTTCAGCGATAAATGGGTATAAACCAAACTTGAAAGATGTAGAATACAATTGCCACACCGCAAACACAGAAGATATAATCCCAAATCCAACTAACCATTTAACCATAGTCAAAAGTGATTTTCCCGAATCTCGGAACAGATAAATCGTTGCGTAAAATCCGATTATCGCCCCGAGGTTTATAACAAAAAAATAAATCACTTCTTTGATGTGCGCTGCAAAAATTGCGGAGAGTAAAATACTAAACAAAAATATTAACACCCATTTGATGTATGGAAACCGAAACGGCCGACGATCAAGCTTTCTGTTAAGCATTGCCAACAAAACCAAATTTCCAAGCAAAATCCAATAAATAGCAAACGACACATCAACGAGCGGAACTAATTCAATAGAGGAAAAAAACACCAGATTGGTTAGAAATAAAACCAGGGTTGTGGCTCCCAGTTTTTTCAACTCCGCGCTTTCTAAAACCTTCAAACTTAAAAGTGATCCGGCAAAATAAATCGCGGATCCAATAACAAAATGAACTGTGCCAACAAATCCCAATCCCAGCATGATGAAAAAGCCTGCGATATAAAGCAGGCTGATCATAAAAAATAGAAAGTTTTTAGGTGCTACCATATAATCAAATTGACAAGCCTAATCAATTGCCAGATCTAAAATTTTAAATTTTTGATTTAAAATTTTTAAAATCAAATTCCAAAATCCAAAATTGTAGGACTTATACGCATTTGGCCGAGTTCGAGGCAGATTCTGCGGATTGGCCAAAGGTAACGTTTCCCTACATCGAGCGAAAAACGGAGTTTTTATAAGGTGCCAAGTCCTCCAAAGGCGGATCAGCCTCCGGTTGAAAATCGGCCAAACCTTATGGCGCAGCCGCTTGCGAGACGGGCTTTGCCCGGCCGGAGGCGGCAAGTGCGTAAGTCCTAAATTGTTTGAAAAACGGAGATTAAAACACTCTTTACTTCAAATACAACGAGCCTGACGGGTACCGAAGTGATTCTTCATCCGGGACCTCGACAACATCTGAAAAATCAAAATTTCTATTGTTGAATGCTTCCAGAGTCAAGGCGTTTTTTATCCCCTCTTCCAGAAGATAAACTGTAGCACTCCCGGTTACTTTAATTAAACTTCCATCCGGAAGCACCAAAGGATCTTTGATTGGAAATAACGTGAGTTCCGCTTCGGTAATTTCTAAAACATTAGAAAACTTCAAACCGTTATGTTTAAACAAAAAACCGGTAATCCCATGCAGTTGCCCCTGCTCCACGAAATAAACAGTCGGATCACCCTGTTTTTTAAGTAAACTGCCGTCAGCCGGCGCTAAATGCTCCCCAGTCTCCATATTCCCAACTTCATCACTGCCCAAAATCACTACCTTTGAAAACTTGAATCCGCGAGATAAAAATACAAAATATGGGATAGGAAATTTTTGTCCCAAGGCAACATAGTATACCAACGGTTGGCCATCTTGTTTGATTAGCGTCCCGTCGAGGGGAGGGAGAGTTTGCCCTTTGGACATTGTCGCCACTTCGGAATCCGGCGCCACAATAACATTACTAAATTTAAAACCGCGTTGCTCAAACACAAAACCTGAAATTGAACGGATCTTCCCGCCTTCAACGATATAAACTTCCGGGTTGGTTACTCCTCGCAACAAAGTGTTGGAAGGAGGGAGTTCTCTATCGCCCATCGCATAACTGTTTACTTCAAAAAGCGGAAGATAAATAGTTTTGGATTTATCATAACCTTGTAAGTTGGAAACAAAATCAGAAACTTCACGCAACTCATTATCAGCAACTATATACAATTTGTCAGCGGTGCTTGGAGAAAGCAAGGTTCCATTTTTTGGAGGAAGTGGCGGAGCCTCCGGAAATTCCGTCAACTCGTCCGAAGAAACTTCAAAAGCCTGCGTTACATCCAAACCCCTTTGGGTCATAACTGTTCCTGAAACCGGCCGCCGTGTGCCATTATCGATAAAATATACAGTATTACTTCCACTAAATTTTACCAAACTGCCATTGGTAAATTTGAACCACTCTGTAAAAAATTTCCAAAAATTATAATTACCATTGTATACGTGCGGGGTATACCGGTACAGCGCCGCCGTTGCAGAGTTTCCAAGAGTTACCGTTTGAGTGGCCTCGGCATTATACGGAGCGCCTTGCGTGTTATCAACCGTGATAGTGTCTCCAACATGGGAAATCCTAACTTTGGCCCCCGATCCATAAGTTCGTCCCGATGAATCCACCGCCGGTCCGCGACCAGAAGGCGTATAAAAACTTTTTGATAGACTTCTCACGCCACCAAGATACCGGTTCCCTTCGCTATCAACGTTTCCAAAAAGCTGTGAATAAAAACTCAAAAAAATATCGCCGCAAACTCCAGAATCCGGGCATGCGTAACCAAGCGCCCGGTCAAGGCGTCTTTGAATATTGTTACTGCTGCCGCCGATTAAACTTTGCTCTTTTTGCAGGGTTACTAAAATAACCTGCGGGTTAATCTTGGAAAGTTGGGCGGCATCATAAATAAGTTCGGCCGCAGAACGCAGTCTTCCTAAATCCGGATTCGGGTCTTCAAGACGAATTTTCAAAGAGACATCCGCCGGTTCTTTGAGTTGTTTTAAAAAATCTGAAGAAGTATTTGCTAAAACGCTTCCTTTTTGTTTCAAAAATCGCTGAATGGCTTCCGCGCTGGAAAACGCGTCCGAATTGCTAAATCTGGAATCAGTAATAATCAAGCTAGAATTAAATCCATCCGCTAAAGATAAAACCGGAGTGAGAATCAGAATTAAAACTAAAATAATAAATACCTTTTTAAATTGCGAATTGTGATTTTGCATAGAAAATTTTTCTGTCGAAGGCGGGTCCGCCTTTAGCTGAAAGTTTTTAGTTTTGAGCTTAATTATTGTATTTCAATTCCGGCCTGATATTGATCCAGTTCCGATTGAGGGATAATATTTACTTGCGAAAAATTATAATTACGAATTGCAAACGCGCTTGCTGAAAGCAAACGCTTCTTTCCACTCTCTATGACGAATACCCCATCACCGGCGTTACTTTTTATCAAAGTTCCATCAAGCGGCGGTTGGAGTTTGGTGTTGTTATCTTCCTGGTAACGCAAGAATTCATCTTTTGCCACATCAACAACATTGGCAAAATCCAACCTTCTATTTATAAACGAAAAATAAGAAATCAGTCGTTTTTTGCCTTCGTGTATATAGTAAACCGCCGGCTCTCCGGCGAGCTTTAATAATCCGCCGTTACGCGGTATCAGATTTGGACCTTTTCTATAACTTGCCACTTCCTTAGCTGACAGCTCGATAACATCTTCAAATTTAAATCCTGCTGACCAAAAAGCGAGTAGAGTTGCCGGCAACAACACGCCATCATCTATTAAATAAATTGTCGGATCTCCTTCAGCTTTTATTAGTGTTCCATCAAGCGGCGAAATTGCCTGCCCTTGTGGAATCAATTCCACTTCTTTTTGAGAAACCATGCTAATTTTATCCGGCTCGAAATTCCTCTGCTCAAAAACAAAATCTGAAACCTGTTTTCTCACCCCATCCTCGATGCGAAAGATTCTACCGTTAGAATCCTTTAAAAACGCGTAAGTTATAAATGTCGGGGACTGCAGCGCTTTCTCCGCGTTCAAACGACCCGATCCTAAACGGCCGGTACAGCTGTCTCCCAAACATTGAGCGGGGCTGAGAGAGTCAATATCGTCAACCGAGGCTATCACCCGTTCTCGCAAAGCAGTTCCTGTCAAATCCGGATTAGCCGCTTTCAGCAAAGCCACAACCCCGGAAACCATCGGCGCCGCCATAGAAGTTCCGGAAGCAAGAACGTAGAGGTTATTTTTTGTTGGTTGCTTTGGGTCATAGTAAGTTGAAAGCACTCCTTTTTGATCTTCTCGACTATTAAAAAAAGCGGTGCCCGGCGCGGTAATGTCTATGCATCCCCGGCCAAAATTTGAAAAGCTGGCTTTTTTATCCGCAATGTCTGATGCGGTTACGCCCAAAACCATATTCTTCCCGCCATCTGAACAAACCGGATAAACCGGATTGATGTCTAAATCCGCTCCAACCAAAGCCGAATCATTACCAGCCGCCGCAACAACTAAAACCCCCCTCTCAAAAGCGTATTTTATGGCTTGGGATAAAATTACACTGTCTCCCAAATCAGTCCCGCCTAAACTCAAATTAATAATATCGGCGCCGTTGTCGGTGGCCCAAACAATACCGGCCGAAACATCAGAACTTACTCCAACTCCGGAAGAATCCAGCGCCTTCACCGGCATTAAACGAATTTTCCAATTGATACCGGCGATTCCTTTGTTATTGTTTGGGATAGCGCCAATAATCCCGGCGATGATAGTTCCGTGGCCGTTGTCATCGGAATTTGATAATCCAGAAAAGGTACTTTCAATATGAACTAAACAGGTTCCGGTTGAAGAATAAACCTGACAATAGCTTAGATACCCCGCCCCCACTCGGCCATCGTTTAAATCTTCATGCAATCCGTCAATACCGGTATCAATGACCGCCACTGTAACATCTTTCGATCCCTGCTCTATCTCCCAAGCTTTGGGAGCTTTTATTTTTGAAAGCCACCATAATTTATCTTGATCAGTTGTATCTTGCGTGAATGTCGGATCTGAAACAAAAATTTCGGACGCTTGAACAGAAAAATCTTCGTGGGCGGAAACCACCCCGGGATATGCTGAAAGTTTTTTCAAATCCCCCGTAAAATTAAATTTATAATAATTATCTAACTGATCATTTTTTACAAATGGAAAAACTTTTTGGGCGCGAGTAATCTCAAATTCAGATTGCAAGCTAGTTACGACATGGCCGTCACTCACCTCAACAACAACCGCTATCTGACCGGCTTGGCTCGAGGCGTTAAATAAAAAAACCAATAACAACAAAAGCCCTGGAAAAACCCAGAGCCAAATCGACAGGCTCTTCTCTTTTTTTAACAGAGAGAGACTGATAGGACAGTTACTTTGTATACTTTCCCAAAAGTACATTAATTTTGATTTTGAATAAATCTAATAACGATTTAACATAAGCGGAAAGTGGCACGTGCGATCCCCCTTGTTCGCGCCACAACACCGCCACTTCTTTTATCTTGTAACCGCGTAGCCTTGCGATAGTTAAAACTTCCATATCAAATCCCCAACCAAAAACCGTGATCAGATTAAAAATATCTTTGGTGGCTTTGTGAGTAAATACTTTAAAACCAAGCTGGGTGTCTTTAACGCCGGGAACTGCTAAAAGCTGGATTAATAAATTGGACATGCGCGATAACACTATTCGATATAAGGGCTGTTTTTGGATGACGTTTGATTCTTTCAGATACCGTGAGCCAATAACCACATCATTTCCGGCCCGCAAATGCGGCCAAAATTTTTCAATTTCCGATATCGGCGAGGCATTATCGGCATCCATGAACATAATATATTCTCCGGTTGCCTGCAAAAGCATTCCAAACCTGACCGCCCCACCTTTCCCGGGCTCGTGAGCTTTTACCACTCGGATTTGGCTACCTTCCCGGTCTGCTATTTTTTTGACGACATCATAGGTCCCATCGTTACTGCCATTGTCAACCACAACCACATCATAACCGTAGTCTTGCTTGGAAAGATAATTTTGGACTGATTCTAGTGTCTCTGTGATCCTTTTTGCTTCGTTACGAGCCGGAATCACGACTGAAAGTTTTATCGATTTTTGCATTTTTTTGAGATATAATTGAAAATATTATACCAGTTTTTCACGGATTTTACAAAATATTTGGATAAAATTTCAAAAAAAGAGCCCGATATACGAGCTCAATAAATCGAATTACTCAAAAGAGCCGACCGGCTTTCCTTGTGTATTGATCAACATTGTGTTTGGTTGCCCATCTTCCGAATAAATCATTACGCGTGCTTCCCCTCCCGAAAAGTCCTCGGCTCCGTCGTAACTTTTATCAAAAATAGGTTCCCCATCGGCTTTGATGTAACGCCATTTCCGGTCAGTGTCTTGCACTCTGGCAAATCCTTCAGAGTAATCGGAAACTAACAGGTATAGCTCTGAATAGGCAGGGTGACCGTCAGGCCCGATATGGAACCACCAAACAGTACCGTTGTTATCCACCAGATGAGCCACCGCCCGCCGGCATCGGAAGTCACCGACATAGCCATAACGTTGTTTGTAGGCAGGTCTGCCGTCAGGGTAAATATGGAAGGCGCTATCTACTCCGGCACTCCATTTTTCTTTTACTGCGGCCATACCTTCCTGAAAATCTCTTGCCACGTCGAAGACCCTGTTACCAAAAGCTCGTTTTCCGCCGGGGAACCGCGCGTAAAAATAGACTTGCCTCCCGGCGGTATTTCTTTCGCTGACGACGATCAAACCCTCGACAGGATCGGTAAAATCTCCGGTGATCCTATACCGAAAGCCACATCGCCCATACAAACTGATAAAGTTTCGCCAGCGGATGTTAATCAAAACCTCCTGAATGAGAATCGCTACCCTGGCATGGAGCTTTAGCAGGTAAACTGTCACTGCGATTATCGACCCGACAAAAAGAAAAAAGAATTCATAGACCCCCCAATTCTTCTTTATCCAATCTTCCGTAAAAAGGAAAAACACGAGCACAAACAAGATCGAAATCGGCTGAACTTCGACTACTAACAAATGCATGATGACCTTATACAACACACTTTCCTCCTTTTCAGATGTTCCAACGACCAATTATATACTTACTCACCCCAACTGTCAACCTTTTTTGTTGGCGACTGAATTCAGGTCAGAGTGCACCAGTCTAGGGTAAAATACCCCTAAGATCATAACTCTAACCAAAATGCAAA
>PFAJ01000070.1:0-5948 GCA_002773695.1 Candidatus Doudnabacteria bacterium CG10_big_fil_rev_8_21_14_0_10_41_10
CTCCCGATATTCCAAAATCAGCGAGATTATTGGGTGTTTGTCTTTCATTTTTTCTAATTCGGAGGCTGCTGTCGAAAGGCCTGTTTTTGTCTTTTTTATATCGGCTGTTGAAATTTGAAGTTTGGTAAACAATATCTCTTTTAACTGCTTTGGCGAAGCGATATTAAAATCTCCGCCCCCAATTTTATGAATCCTTTTTTCCAAAGACTCAAGATCTTTTCCAACTATTTTTGAAAACCGGCTCAAGTATCCGGTGTCGAGCTTAACCCCCGCTTTTTCCATCAATGCCAAAACCGGGATAAGCGGCATATCAATCTCATAAAAAACTTTGGCGAGTTTTTCTTTAATTATTTGTGATTCCAGCTTTTCTTTTAACTGCAAAGTAAAATCAGCGTCTTCGCAAGAATACTGCGCGACTTTTTCAACCGGCACATCTATTAGTGTAATCTGATTTTTACCCTTACCGATCAAATCTTCAATCGGCTGCATCTGGTAGCCAAAATGAGTAAACGTCAAATTGTCCAATGACAATCCGCGGGCTCCGGGATTTAATAAATAAGCGGCAATCATTGTATCAAAAGATAAAGGTTGCAAATCTATTCCGGCTAAATTCAAAACCGCGTAGTCGTATTTTATATTATGCCCGTATTTTTCAATATTGTTATCTAGCAAGACTCTTTTTAAACCTGAAATATCCAGATTTAAACTCCCCAAGACCTTCTGTTTTGAAACCGGGATATAGTATGCTTCCCCTGTCTGGTAACAAACCGCAACACCTAACAACTCCGCCTCTATTTCTTTTTGCGAGGTGGTTTCTGTGTCCACCGCGAACCCTTTTTGTTTTTTTAATTCAGCAATTAATGCGTCAAGTTTTTTTTGAGTCTTAATAAGATGATAGTTTTTATTTATAGGTTTTCCTTCCTGATTCATAATTCCTGATTCCTGATTCTGTATTCTTGGTAACTTATCCAATAAACTTTTAAACTCCATTTCCTGCAAAAACTTCAAGGCGGTCGCCGCATTGTAATTGCCAAATAGAGTCTTTTCAATATCAAAACCCACCGGCGACTTGGTGTCGATAGTCGCGAGTTTTTTAGAAAGCAACGCTTCCTTTTTTTGGTCAATCAGTTTATGTCGAAGTTTTTCCGGCAAACTTGCCGCTTTATTCGCTGAGCTTGTCGAAGGGTTTTCCAGTGCCTTATAAAGATCCTCAATATGTCCAAACTTTTTTATCAGTTCACAAGCACCTTTTTCACCAATCCCGATAACTCCCGGTATATTGTCAGAGGGATCGCCGCGCAATGCTTTGTAATCTATCACATACTCTGGACCAAACCCGTAACGATTCTTAACTTCAGCTTCATCATATTCTATTGTTTCTGTAAGACCTTTTTTGGTTGTAAAAACAGAGGTATGATCATTCACGAGTTGTAAAGCATCTAAATCCCCGGTAACGATAATATTTTTTACTCCCCCCTCTTTATGTTTAACTATTGTCCCGATAACATCGTCTGCCTCATACCCCTGCTTCTCAAAAATCGGTAAATTTAAAGATTTTACAAACTCTTTTACTTTCGGAATCTGATCATATAGTTCTTGTGGGGCTTTTACCCGTTTCGCTTTATAGTCAGAAAACATTTTGTGACGAAACGTCGGGCCGGAAACATCAAAAGCCACCGCCACATAATCCGGTTTAATCTGTTTTATGGCATTCAAAAAAATCATGACAAAACCGTAGACGCCGTTTGAGGGCTCGCCTTTGGATGTAGAAAGATGTGGAATAGCATGAAACCCCCGGTGCACAAGCGAGTTCCCGTCCACAATCATTAATTTTTTTGATTTAGAAAACATATCTTTCCCTGTCATTCCGGACGCCATGAGCCTCGAACAAGGTCAAGAAGCGCAGGCGATCCGGAATCTAGAATCGGACCCCTGCTTTCGCTAGGATGACAGATTATAATCCCTTAATCCACTTATTAAAAGTCACTTTATACTTCTCCAAACCATCATATACATTAATTTTACCATTTCGTGCAATTCTTTGCCTTCAATAACAGTGACAAAAGGATTCTTTTCAAAACTGAACATTGCAATTTTCTGATCATACAAAATCATTGCCGAGCTAACGCCAATTTCCCCTGGAACAATTTTTATCTCTCTTCTTTCTGGTAAGTGTTTCTGAAACTCTTTTAAATCCAAAATATCTTTGTCAGTTATGAAATAAATTTTTGGAGAGCTTGCTTTGTGCTTATTTACCTCTCCTTCCTCCAACGCTTCCCGTAAATCTTTTAAAGATAACTTTTTTAGTAATTTGGTAGCTGAACCGAATACATACCATGAAGCTTTTGACGAAGCGATATCAAGTAAAATGTTTTTAACCGCGTTAATACCTTCAAGATGGGTAATTTTGGATTCGCCTCCAGAGCCTGTTGATGCTATATCTTTGAGAGCTGGTATCATTTTTTCCAAAACCAACTCTGCAGAAATTACTTCCCGACGCATGCGTTTGGTCAACTTTTCCAGCCTGTCTGGTTTTTCCGAGGCAAAAAAAGTCTTTTTACCTTTTCTGTTAGAAAAGACTAATCCCAACCCCATTAACTGATCCAGTATAAGATAGGTGGTGGAACGCTTCATTTTAATATCTTCGGAAAGCCTGCTTGCGGTAATAGGTCCTAATTTTATAAGGGTTAAATAAATAAGCGATTGGTTTTCTGACAATCCCAGCTTGCGCAGGTCCTTTTCCAAATCTAATTTTGTTGAATTTGTCATTATTTATTGGAAACAACAATTATACTATAAATGCTAGCAAAATATGGTAAAACTATCAAGTTTCTCTCTGGTGTCCATTAAAGATTGACGAATATTGAAAATAAGTGATAAATTGTATTGTTCTAACCAAAAGGATACCCTCGATGAAAAAAAAATGTAAAGATTGCGAGACTTGCGGAAAAATGGTACATGTTGGGTGGAAAGATGCCTCGTGTCAAAAATGTTCGGGTGGCGGTGAGGTTGCTAAAGGGAAAGAGTTACACGATAGTTATATGTGCCCAAAATGTGTAGGGTCGGGAAAGGCAATGGGTTGCGAATGTGGAAGAAAACAGGAAACGCGTGAGGTTGACATATCGCATGCTGGGAGGGTGGGGCTCGGTCCCTGCTGCGCAATCGCGACTGCGTCTCTCGGCCACCATGCAGAACCAGAGCTCGAAATTCTTCGTGGCTACCGCGACCAGCTCACCGAAAAACGCACCATTGGAAAACTTTTTTCGGCCTGGTACGAGAAAATCAAGCGGCCGGTCGCCCGCTATGTTTCCAAAAGACCACACCACAAGTGATTAATCCGGAACTTACTCATCCGTCCAGTGCTTGCGCTGCAAACAGAAAAGAGAGTTTAGAGCAACCCCTTGTCACTCGCATTTTACTTGCTGATGCTACTACGGACTTCGCTTCCCAGCCGAATCCGAACCTGACCTAACGCCAGGCTCTTTTTTTTATCAAAAAACCGCCCTTTTAGGCGATTTTGTTTTGTTACTTGCTACTTGTTATATGGTATATATTTTACTCCTCCGTCACCCGGAACACCTCTGCCACGTCAGTAATCCCCTCCAAAGCTTTTAAAATGCCATCTTGAATCATGGTAATCATCCCGCCTTTTATTGCCATCTGTTTTATCTCCACGTTTGAGGCGTTTTGAAAAACTAAACTTTGCATATCGTCAGTCATAGTAAACACCTCAAACACTCCGAGTCTTCCTTTGTACCCTAGATTGTTGCACGCTTGACAACCCTTACTTTGATAAAATTTCAATTCTTTTGGAATCTCAACTTTTGAGTTTTTGGGGATACTGTCAATAATCGCTTTTACTCTAGCTAAAAGAGCGCCGTCCAATTTTTGCTCTTCTTTACAGTTTCCGCAAATTTTTCTTATCAACCGTTGCGCGATTACCGTGGTTAAAGCCGGCGCCAAAACTACCGGCTGGATTCCCAAATTCAGTAATCGGGGAATTGCCCCGGATGAATTGTTGGTGTGTAAAGTGGAAAAAACCAAGTGCCCGGTGAGCGCGGCTTGCGCGGCGGCTTCGGCAGTATCAGAATCACGAATCTCCCCAACCATCAAAACATCGGGGTCTTGTCGCAAGGTCGATTTAAGCGCGTTTGCGAAAGTCAGTCCTGTGTTTACGTTAATTTGCACCTGTTCAACACCCTCTAAACGATACTCCACGGGATTTTCCAAAGTTATTATTTTTACCCCAGGCTTGTTAACTGTCTTTAAAAATGAATACAACGTGGTGGTTTTTCCACTTCCTGTTGGGCCGGTGGTTAAAATTAAACCGTTGGGTTTTTTTATCTCCGCCAAAACTCGTTCATAAGCCAAAGCCCTCATTCCAATATCGTTTATATCAAGCGCGACTTGATCACCCAGAAGACGCATCACCACTGATTCGCCATAGGTGGCGGGAAGTGTAGACACTCGGATTTCATAATTATGGTTTTCGGCAGAAATTACAAAACTTCCGTCTTGCGGCAAATTGGTAACGTTGATTTTCAATTTCGATAAAATTTTAATCCGAGAGATTAGTGGTTTGTAGGCCACCGAATCGAATCGCGCGGCTTCTTGTAACACCCCATCAATTCGAAACCGAACTTGTAAAAAACCTTTCTCCGGTTGCAAGTGGATATCCGAGGCGCGAGCGTTAGTGGCGGAAGTCAATAAAATACTTATGAGATTGGTGGCTGATGTTTTTAAAATATTATACCCCTCCGCTTCAAGCTCTTTTAACTTTTCAACTGTTAAAGAAAGGTCTTTATGAATCTTTACTTCTTCTTGAGACACTTCTGGGGGCCGAACGGAATGATAAATCGTCATCCCTTTTTCAAATCCGGATTTTGATACTAAATAAAGATCAGTCTCATAATTTTTTTTATTCATCGCCTCAACGATCTGATCGATTTTTGGATTAGCGGGATTAACCATTCCTATTTTCAAATGTTGAGCGTCCCGGTAAAAAGGAATAATTTCCGCCTCCAGGGCCTCTCGTTCGGAAAGTAGGGTTACCGCCGCGTTATCGATCGGAAAAGTTTTTAAATTAAAATAAGGCAAACCCAGCTCTTTTGCTTTCTTGACGATTTGTTGTTCTTCAAAACCTTCATCTAACCTTTTTAAGGCCACGGAAATCTTTTTAGCCCGAGTTATCTGATATTCGCCATCGGCTTGACGTTCAATTTTATCTTTACTATATTTTTGCATTTTATTGTTTGCTTTCTGTCCGTCCGCGCTACGGTGATATTATCTTTATTATAAAGGGCAGCCTCTGTTTAAACAAGGACCGCCCTTTATTCGCCACGTCTGATTCTGTTATGCCTGGGTTTTATTTTTTATCTTTTCCAATTTTTCCAAAACTTCTTTTTCCGCCTCAACCAAACTTTTACCGGTAATTATAAACTTTCCCATGTGCCCATTGGACATTTCTGCCGCAAATTGGTTTATAAAATCCAAGGCTGATAAATTTGGGTGGAGTTGATAATAAATTTTTACTTGACCTAGAGCTATTTCTGCAAACAGCATTACTATTTTTGCATCTGGCAATGCCACAATCAACTCTTCCATCACTCTTTCCGTCTCTTCACTTCCCGATTTAGCCATATCCTCTACTTTCAAAAGACTATATTTCAATCCCATCTCTGGTACTTCTCGAATCCGCGCCAAAGCCCGACCCCACAATTTTAACAAACTAACACTTTTGGTTTTATACAGCTGTTTAATTATCTCCTGCTGATTTGCCCCCATTGAAATTAAACTTGATGCTTTTAAAAATGCTTTTGGGGTGGTTTTAATATGCTGGAAACTATTGGTCTCCACCAAAATTCCTGCTAGCAAAGATGTGGCAATTTCCGAATCAATCAAACCTGCTTCAAAATTTTCCAAAAGATCCATCAAAATCTCTGTCGAAG
>PFAJ01000070.1:5960-46334 GCA_002773695.1 Candidatus Doudnabacteria bacterium CG10_big_fil_rev_8_21_14_0_10_41_10
TTGTGTGATGGTCGATATTTATAACCGGGGTCTCAAAAAACAAATCCGTATGCTGATCGTAAAGATCCCCCAAAAGGTCGAGGGAAGGAATATCTAAAACTATAATTAAATCATAGGGAAACTTGTCTGACCGAAAACTAACATCTCTTTGATCATACTGTCCTTCTTTCGGTTTTAAAAAAATATTTAAAAGCCCGGAAGCCTCATCTTGGTGATAAGAAATTTCTCCCAGTGGAGCATTTTCCATCCGAATAGAAATAACAAAACTTCTACCCTCCTCCAATTCCCTCTGCACCAACTCTGTTCCCGGTAAAAATCTATACTTTTCCGGGATCGAGCCAGCGGAAACAATTGTCGGCTCTTTATCCAATTTTTTTAAAAATTTATGCACAGCTAAAGCCGCGGCCAAACTGTCACCGCTTGAAGAAACCCCAAGAGGAATCAATATTTTTTTTGAACGATTAATATGATCAAAAATTTGTTGCCCTGTCGACAAATCAACCATGATTTTTTTCTTCTGCCCAACAGTACTTAATCAAGTTAATTTAATTCATTTACATTGATTGGTCAAGTGTGGAAAAACCTTTTGATCCTCTCTTTAAAATAAAAGGGGGTAGGAGGAGTTATGATCCGGTTTAAATCTCATAACTCCCCAAACCCGCTGTTATTTTTAAGAGGGGTGCTCGGGAAAGCTGACTAAATTGGGGATAACTGCTAAAATATCGTTATGAAAACTATTATTTCCAACTCTCCGAAAGAAACCCGCTTATTTGCGGCAATCCAAGCAAAAAAAATTAATGGCTCTACCGCGATTTTACTGAATGGCGAACTTGGAAGCGGTAAAACAGAATTTGTAAAAGGTTTTTGTAAGGCTGTGGGTATTACAAAAAAAATCAGTAGCCCCACCTTTATTTTACAAAAAAGCTACGACTTTAAAAAACAGAATAAACCGTTTGTTCTGCACCACTTCGATTTTTATCGCCTAAAAGGTAAAACATCTGTTTTCGGTTTAGGTCTTAAGGATATTTTTGAGCAGAAAAATCAAGTTACAATTATTGAATGGCCAAAAAAAAATTTGCGACTTTATAAACTATTACCCAAAAAAATAGTAAGAATTAACTTCCAATATGGCGAAAAAGAAAACAGTCGAAAAATTACGATTGCGGATAGTGCCGGAAACGATTAAAAATCCTCTTCCAAAAAATCCCGGGGTAAAAAAAATATTGACCCCTTGGTTTATATTAATTTTAATCATTCTTTTTTTTATTTTTACAATCTTTCCTATAACCAAGCAAATACAAATAACGACAAACCAAAAAGAAATCTTGCCCCGAAGTTTTGGATTTGCGCTACAGACCTCTAAATGGATAGGGGAATCATTACAAGTCGAACACGGAAATATTCATTTCAATATTGACAACCTTGCTGATCTAAAAACAACCAAAGATTTAGATTTATCAAAATACAGAAAAGGGTTTAATAATAAAATCTCTTTGAACGAAGCGATTTTTAAGCAGTTTGGGACAACCAACCCGTGGCAGGCCTATAAAAAAAATGGTTCCCTAAGAACCTTTGACTTTAATGAAACCTGGCTATATAATATTCTATCCGGCGAAATTGCTTCGAAAGTAAATCAGTTGAATAAAAACGCGATTTTGGAAATCCAAGATGATAGAGCGATTCAATTCCGACCTCATGTAATAGGACAGAGTTTAAACGTCGTAGAAACAGTTTCAGTTATTAAAATCGCGGCATTTTCTAACCAAAATACGACCGGGTTAAAAATCGTTATTACCAAACCATTAATTGTACTGTCTGATCTTAATAGTTTGGGAATTGAAGAAATAGTCGCGCAAGGAGAGTCGGATTTTTCAGGGTCAAGCGCCTCACGAATTACGAATATAAGAGTCGGAGCGTCTCGCTACAACGGTCTAATCTTAAAACCAAACCAAGAGTTTTCTTTTAACGAACATTTAGGGTCAATCACCGCGGCTACCGGATTCAAGCCGGAACTTGTTATCAAATCTACCGGCACAGTGCCAGAGTTGGGGGGAGGGCTTTGTCAAGTTTCTACCACAGTTTTTCGCGCCGCTTTGTATGGAGGACTTCCTATCACTGCTAGAAAAAATCACTCTTACGCGGTTAATTATTATTCCCCGCAAGGAACCGATGCGACAATTTATCCCGGGGTTGTGGATTTCAAATTTATAAATGACACACCCAACCACCTGCTGATTAACAGTTATTTGGAAGGAACAAAGTTGCATTTTGATTTCTATGGAACGAAAGATAGTAGAAAAACCGAAATTGACGGACCGTACCAGTACGATTTTGGAACGGGCGGATCGATGCGAGCAAGGTTAACACGAACCATAAAATACGATCAAAAAGAGGTGGTTGACAATTTCTATTCCAGATATGTTTCAAAAAATCTTTTCCCAAAAATATATGAATACCCGGGAGATCCGAAAAATGATGATCTCCAAAACGGTTCTCCAATAAAAGAACTTATAGACGAATTACTCGAGCCGGACAACCAAGAAGAAATTTTGGAATAACAACTTTAATAATAATTTAAACCAACCAAGCTATGACAAATTTTTCCGCATCCACACAATCACCAACTCAAATAAAATCCGACCTTATGATTGTTCGGATATTCGAGGGTGAAAAAACATTAGAACCAAAAGTAAAAGAGTTAGACAAAACTCTACGGGGCGCAATTTCAAATATTATAAAAACAGGCGACTTTACTGGTAAAAAAGGTGAGGCTCAACTTGTTTATACTCACCAAGCAACCCCCACCTCCAGAATTTTACTGCTCGGTCTTGGAAAAAAAACCGCTTATAATCTAGAGTCCTCCAGAATAGCCATGTCAACCGTCACGACTGTAATTCAAAAAGTAAAGGCGGGGTCTATTTCTGTTTTACTTACAAAAACCTTGCCGAAAAAATCAAATACCGAACAGGCAATACAAGTAATCATGGAATCGTTGTTTTTGTCTAATTACAAATTCCTGGAACATAAAAAAATTGAGGTCGGTGATGAGCCGGTCATTTTAGATAATATTGAATTTGTTTTGAACAAAGCCGGAGACAAAGCTTCTGTTCTCAAAGGCGCTAAGCAGGGGTGCTTTGTTGCGGCCGCTGTGAATTTTGCGCGCGACCTGGCCAACCACCCGGGCAACTTCATGACTCCACAAAGTCTCGCTGAAGCGGCAATTAAAATGGCCAAAGAAAACAAAATAAAATACAAAGTTTTGGAAAAACCGGAGATGAAAAAGCTTGGTATGGGCGCGCTGCTTGGGGTCAACCAGGGAAGTATTTTGGAACCGAAATTTATAATTTTGGAATACAACTTGAGCAAGCCGGGGAAACCGACTGTTTTAGTCGGCAAAGGAATCACGTTTGATTCTGGAGGAATTTCCATCAAACCCAGTCAAAAAATGAATGAAATGAAATTCGATATGTGCGGCGCCGCCACAGTTTTAGGGGTAATGAAAGCGGCGGCAGAACTTAAACTCCCCCACAAATTGATCGGGCTTATCCCAGCCACCGAAAATCTCCCCTCGGGATCCGCTATTAAACCCGGAGATGTGGTACGCGCCATGAATGGTAAAAGTATTGAAATTAACAATACCGACGCTGAGGGCCGCATAATTTTGGCTGACGCGCTTTCTTACGCACAAAAGTATAAACCGAAAAACGTAATTGATTTTGCCACTTTAACCGGAGCCGCGATTGTTGCTCTGGGCACCGGCTACTCCGCCGCTTTCGGCAACAACGAACAGTTGATGGCGCGCCTGCAAAAAGCGGCTGAAATCTCCGGGGAAAAAATCTGGCGCCTACCTTTAGACTCCGACTACAAAGAAAAAATGAAAGGCAAAATTGCAGACCTTGATAACATTGGGCACAACGAAGGCGGCGGAACCATTACCGCGGCCTTGTTCCTGCAAGAATTTGTTGATTTTCCTTGGATTCATTTAGACATCGCAGGCACCGCCTGGACCAACGAGCCAAAACCATACCGGCCAGTCGGGGCAACGGGCGTTGGCGTCCGCCTCACGCTTGAATTTTTGAAATAACCATCACAACCAAACGATCCGCGTTGAGAACCAAGGCTTCGGAGCAACCTCCGAAGCCTTTTGAATAAATCTTTAAAATGGTAGAATGTTAATAGGTATTTATTATAAATTTTGGCCCCTTCTACCCTTTCAATACAAGAGGGAGGAAAAATGTGCCATGCTTAAACCCAGTAAACCAAAAGAAAACGAACGAACAATCGCAGAAGTTGAGTCGCCTGAAGACAAATCTTTTGATACGGCTTTACGACCGGTTGATTTTACAGAATTTATTGGTCAAGAAAAAATCAAAGAAGCTCTTAGAATATTTTTACAGGCCGCCCAAGGACGAAAAGAAACTCTGGACCATATTTTATTTTATGGCCCTCCCGGGCTAGGAAAAACTTCACTTGCCAATATTGTCGCATCCGAAATGGGAGTAAATATCAAAACCACTTCCGGGCCGGCGATCGAGCGCGCCGGGGACCTGGCTTCAATTTTAACCAATCTGGAGGCTGGTGATATTTTATTTATCGACGAAATCCATCGACTTCCCCGGGTTGTAGAAGAAGTCCTCTATCCTGCCATGGAAGATTATTCTTTAGATATTGTTTTAGGGAAAGGTCCGGGCGCGCGATCGGTTAAACTAGATTTGCCAAAATTTACCTTGATTGGCGCCACCACTCGTTTTGCCATGTTATCCGCTCCGTTGCGCGATCGATTTGGGTCGGTTTATCGACTTGATTATTACGAGCCAAATGAGATTAAAAAAATCGTCATGCGGTCGGCGGAGATTTTAAAAACGCCCCTGCACGAAACCGGAGCGCACGAGATAGCAAAACGCTCGCGCCGCACCCCGAGAACCGCCAACCGCCTACTCCGACGCTGTAGAGATTTTGCGCAGGTTAAAGGTTATAAAAACATTGATTCGGTATCCGCACAGGGGGCGCTCGACATGTTGTCGGTTGATTCTTTAGGTCTTGATGAAAACGACCGAAGGATACTGTACACCATAATAGAAAAATTTTCAGGTGGCCCGGTGGGAATCCAAACTTTAGCCGCCGCCACAGCAGAAGAAACCGATACTATAGAGGGGATTTATGAGCCCTACCTGATGCGTATTGGATTTCTTACCCGTACTCCAAAAGGTCGAGTGGCCACCCCACAGGCCTATGAACACCTTGGAATCAAGGTAAGACCAGACCAAAAGACACTACTTTAAACTTTTTACTTTAAATTTCGCGCTTATTTATGTCCAATATCTCTCCAATAATAAACCTTGTCTTCCATCTCTTTATGATTTTTATTATGGTCTATTCTAGTTTCGCTATTTTTTCATTGATCCGTTACGGAAAATCCCAAGTGTTAGGATTTATTATTTCTGTTATTTATATTGTTTTTATGTCCGGCCTCTATTTTCAAACCCTTTTCATAATAAAAGGCCTTTAAGTATATACTCACTACCCACTATTAACTATCCACCAATCAAATGCCTTTTCGAGAAACCAAATACCTTCCACATATTCACCAAGGAGAAAAAGTTTACCTTATACTCCGCCGTCACTGGCTAATTCCTGCCTTCAAAGCGGTTTTCTGGATTTTCTTAATCGTTGTTTTTCTACTTGCTCAACACTTTTTGAAAGACGTCTTCACTTTCCTGTCGTCGGGTTTAGGCGAATCAATCACAGATATTATAATTTCTGCTTTTCTTATCCTTTCTCTTTTGGGTTTAATGATAGTTTGGACTATGTATTACCTGAACGTTCAGCTTGTTACCAGCAAAAGGATAATCGACATCAATCAAAAAAGTATTATTCACCATGAGACTACGGAGTTTGATTTAAATAAAGTTCAGGATGTAACCACTGAAGTGCGCGGACCGCTTGCAAACTTTTTTGATTATGGCAACGTGTTTGTTCAAACAGCCGGAACTGAACAGAATTTCGGTTTTGACCACATTCCCTCCCCCCATCAAGTAGCAAAAACCGTTATTGCGCTTTCGGGCGTCGTCGTGGGTCGTGGAAAAAATCATTCTTCCTTAAACCGCCCTGCCGAACGCACATAAAAAAATATGAAAATTGTAATTCTTGCCGGAGGAATCGGCCAAAGACTTTGGCCGCTCTCTCGCAGTTATTCTCCAAAACAAATAAAACCGTTTTTTGGTAAATATACATTACTACAAAAAACAGTGAATCGCTTGCGTAAAAAATTTAAGGCGAGTGATATTTTTATTGTTACCGGAAAAGAGTATTTAAAAAGTATTAAAAAACAACTACCCGAGCTCTCCGTAAAAAATATTTTGGTAGAGCCTGCTCGGAAAAATACCGCGGCGGCGATTGGTTTGGCGGCATACACCTTCGCTCGTAAAAATCCAAAAGAAATAATTATTTCAATCGCCTCCGATCATTTTATAGACCCGGAAGACGCTTTTTTAAAGGGTTTGAAAGAAATGGAAGCTGTGATCAAAAAAAACCCGAGGGCGGTTTGCTTGATGGGAGTAAAACCAACCTATCCAGAAACCGGATTGGGCTATATTGAAGTTGGACCAAAAAAAACCACTAAACTTTTTAAAATAAAAAGATTTGTCGAAAAACCCGGATTAAAAACCGCGAAAAGGTTTGTTGCCTCAAACAAATATTTATGGAACCCCTCTTATTTTGCCTGGCGTGTTGACCGTGTTAAAGAACTTTTTAAAAAATTTGAGCCAAAAACCCATGCGTTACTGGAAAAAACCGCTAAGGGTGATAGGGAGGCTTTTAAAAAAATCTCGGCCCCGCCGATCGATTATGCTATCATGGAAAAGCTAAAAGAAGATTTTTATGCGTTGCTGGCAGATTTTTCTTGGGCAGATATTGGACACTGGGCCTCGGTAAAAGAGCTTCAAGCTAAAACCAGCGATGACAACGTCCAGCTCGGCCTCCAAAGCAATCTTGGAACAAAAGGGTCGTTGATCTACAATTATACTGACAATGTGCTAACAACGGTTGGTGTAAAAGACCTGATAATCGTACAAACCGAAGACGGAACGTTAATCTGTCACAAAAACCGCGCTCAAGATGTAAAAAAACTGGTTGAGCAAATGAGAAAGAAAAAAAAGCTGCGCAAGTTTCTATGATTATTTTTTTAATTGGGCCTGGCGGGGTCGGGAAAACAACTTGCGGTAAACTATTGGCTAAAAAAATTGGGTACGAATTAATTGATCTTGATAAAATTTTTCAAAAAAAGTTAGGGGGCATCGGCCGATATATTGATCAGCGCGGTTATAGGAAATATTGCTATCAAAACTCAAAAATATTTTACTCCCTGCTTAAAGCCAACGAAAAAAAATCAGTATTCGTTCTCTCTTCTGGTTTTCTGGTCCATAAAGGGTTAGAAAGGTTGACGACAAAGCATCGACTAACGATCAATAGACACGGGCTCTCCGTTCTATTACTACCTTCCCGATCCCGACAACAAAGCACAAAAATTATTGTCGAGAGACAATTGTCAAGGGCTCTGGGGCTGAACAAACGGCGGGAAATCCGAAAGATAGAAGAAAGATATGACCAATATTTAAAATTCGGTGATATACGGATTTTTTCTTACGCTAAACCAGAAACAATAGTCAATCGCGTTACAAAAAAATTGTACTCTCATCCAAATTTTAAATAGTCATTTTTTTATTTTGATTTTTACATTTTGAATTTTTAAGATGTCCGTTCAAAAAATCTTTCTAAATACAATCCTCCAAAGCGTAGGGAAGGTAATCTCGGTCGCGATCGGACTGGGCACGATCGCGTTTTTAACGCGTTTTTTAGGAGACGAGGGTTTTGGCGAATACACAACCGTTATCGCTTTTATGGGATTTTTTGGGATCCTTGCCGACCTTGGTTTATACCTTGTTACCACGCAAGAAATTTCCCGAGAAGGCGCGGATGAATCCAAAATCCTGGGGAATGTCTTTTTCTTGCGGTTTCTAACAGTTGTGACCATGCTTGTTATTGGGGCCGTCTTGGCTTTATTTTTTCCATACTCTGCCGAGGTCAAACAGTCTATGTTTTTGGCAATTGTAGCGTTTGCTTTTGTCTCCGGAACACAGGTGTTGGTTGGTGTCTTTCAAAAACACTTAATTTTTTATAAACTCATCGGTTCGGAAATTATTCAGCGGCTTGTCAACCTTGGTTTGGTTGTTTTGTTTATTAAACAAGATTTAGGGATTTTACATTTTATTCTGGCGCTCGCTGTTTCTAACGGAGTCCATTTTTTTATTTCCATGTCCATGGCGCAACGAATAACTCCTTTTACCTTACAGCTTGATTTTGCGTTTTGGAAAAATATCTTAGCAAAATCATGGCCACTTGGTTTCTCTGTTGTCCTTAACCTTATTTACTTCCGAGCAGACACTCTAATCCTTTCGTACTTTAAACCACCAACCGATGTTGGGGTTTATGGGTTGTCTTATAAAATTTTAGAAGTGTTAATGGCCTTCCCCGCGATGTTTGCGGGTCTCATAATGCCTTTTTTAGCGCGCTACGCCTTCAAAGAATGGAGTAGATACAAAAAGTATCTTCAAAATTCTCTTAACGCAATGTTTTTGGTTATTGTCCCAATGATAATTGTAACCCTGTTCTTTGCCAGACCAATAATAAATTTAGTGGGTGGCGACGGTTTTGTCGGCGCTGATAAAGTTTTACAAATTCTCATTTTCGCAACAGCCCTAATCTATTTAGGAAACCTATTTGGTTATACCGTGGTCGCTTTAAACGCCCAGAAAAAAATGTTGTGGGGATACGGCGCCGGCGCAGTGGTCGGCCTTCTTTTGTATTTTGTCCTCATCCCTCGTTTTTCTTATTTTGGAGCGGCTTTTGCCACACTAGCAGTAGAATTGATAGTATTTATTTTTGCCTATTTGGTTACCGGTCGCGCATCAAATTTCTACCCCTCTATTTCCGCTCTATTTAAGGCTCTACTGGCCGCAATCCCCATGGTTGGGTTCTTCTACTACGTCCAGACACAATGGGTCGCAGAGGCTCTTTCTGGGCTTGCGATATACACCATTTTTCTTTTTATCTTAAAAGCGGTTCCTCGTGATTTTATTTCCGAGGTAATAAAAAAACGCGAACCTGTCGCGCTTCCTTCCTCGTTCGAATAACGATCCCTGTGACAAGCTTTAGGGTATTCTGCCAAAAATAATAAACCAGACACTACAATTTAAAAACAATTCTTTCGACCATCTTTTTTTCAAAATGGTCGTTTATTTTTTTTATAAATTCTCTTTGGCGCAACTGCAGCTCGCTGGCTAGCGGCCCGCCCTCAACTTGAATATATAAAGTTTTGCCTTTTAAAAACTTTGGGTAGCAGTTTATTTTTTTATTGCCAAAAACCTCACTCGCTTTTTTATTCCACTCCGCAAACAACTCATAAATCTCCAGTGGTTTTTTTAAACCTCTTTGTTGTTTCTTTTTTCTAATTAAATTTTTTAGCGACTCCATAACTTGGGAGGGGTTAAGGTTTGTGAACGGAGATTTATAAATGAGAAAAAATACTTAATTCTCACTTCTTAATTCACAGTTCTATCACTAGCGCGTTTTTTACAATTTCTTCAGGGAGTTCTTCCAAATTGGTGGTTGTCAAAAATATTTGTGAATCTTCCGGTAAACTTTCTAAAACCTGCCTTCTACGATCTTCGTCAAGCTCCGCTTGAATCTCGTCCAACAGCACAATCGGAGACATGTGAAGACCGTCTTGTAAATACGCGACTTCTTTTCTTTTTAAACAGGTAACAATGCTTCGCTGTTCTCCTCGTGATAAAAAATGTGCCAGATTGAAACTGTTACTGTCTTGAATTTTCCAATCATCCCGATGTGGCCCCGCGCCAGTCCTCCCCGAAGCGATATCCGCCTGTCTTTTTTCTAAAAATTTTTTTGCATACATTCCAGGGTTTTCACCTAAAGAGTTGTTATAGTAAAACCTTAAATCTCGCTCCTGCCCACTAACCTTTTTGTACAACAAAGAAAGCCCTTGGTCTACATAATCTGAAAACTCTTTTCTTTTCCTCACTATTTTTTCTGCCAACTCAATTGTTTTTGTATCCCAAAAATCCAACTGGTCTAACCCCGCAGACCCCTGCCGAATATTATAAAGTAATTCGTTTCGTTGGCTCACCACTTTTGTATAACTAGACAGTTCCTCCTCATAATCTTTGTTGGTTTGTAACAATATGTCGTCTAAATATTCTCTCCGTAAACTTGGAGACAATTGTAATAAATTCAGGTCCTGCGGTAAAAAAACTACGACCGGCAAATACCCCAGCATCTCCCCGGCCTTTTTTCTAACTCCATCAATTTTTTGCGCGCGCTCATACCGCTTTTCATTTTTTCTTCCATAGTAATATTCAAATTCTTTTTCTTTGGTTTCAACCTTAATTCTAAAATAATTTTTTCCAAAACCTATCAACTCCCAAGATTTATTTGGGGGGAGGCCCAACAAAACAGACGCGTAAAAAATACTTTCCAAAAAACTTGTTTTACCACTGGCGTTTTTTCCCACTAAAATAACAAAATCTTGATCTATTTTTAAATCAAGATTTGATAGCCCTCTGAAATTCTCAAGTCTTAGTCTGCTTATCTTCATTTACTTTTTTAGAGGCTATTAAGTTTTTATCGGCATCACCAGATAAAGATAATTATCTTCTCCTTCGGGAACCACCATCGCCGGGGAACTGCTATTTATAACCTTTAAAACAACCTCTTTGTTGTGAAGGTGGTTTAAACAATCAAGAATGTAACGATAGTTAAAAATTATATTATTATCCTCTCCTTCAACAACCCCTCTAACCTCTGTGGTGTTTGATCCCGCCCGTTGTGAGGTTGCTTTAATCACCACCGCGTCTTTATTTTTAATTATATCAAGTTCAACGTTATTATTTTCTTGAGCAAATAAACCGGAGAGTTTCAGCGCGGATGTTAGTTCTTTCACCCCCAATTTTATTTGAGTTGGAAAATCCGTTGGAATAATTTGTTTGTAGTCTGGATATTGCCCCTCTATTAAACGGGAGATTATCTCTACCCCATTAACTTTGAATAATATTTGATTGTCAGAAATCAATATTTCTGCGTCGTTTTTACAACCACTCAAAACCCTCCCCAATTCAGTAATCGCCCTGTTTGGAACAATTGCTTTCTTTTCTCCTCCACCATTTTTTAAATCTATTATTTTTTCCGCCAATCGATATCGATCCGTGGCGGCCATTGTAAGTTTTTTTTCTCCCAGCTCAAAAAGTACTCCTGATAACTCCGGTTGAGTTTCTGAAAAGGACGAGGCAAACAAGATTTGTGCCACCGCTCCCGCTAAAATCTCTGCGTTTACTGTTGTTACAATGCCGTCTTGAATCTCAGGAATAAGTGGAAAATCTTCCGCTGGCAACCCTTTTACCACGGATTGGGTGCTTGGGGTTTTTACCAAAAGGTCTGTCATTTTTGTTTCTAGCATTATTTTTTCCTCTGAAATATTGTTTATATAATCAACGATTGTGCGTGCCGGCACTGTTATCTCCCCCGGTTTTTCAATCTGGGCTCCAACCCATGTTTTAATTGCGATTTCTAGATTTGTTGAGGAAATTTTAAGTTGTCCCTCCTCGGTTTTCAGAAGAAGGTTGTTTAAAATCGGAAGGGTTGTGTTTGATCCCACGGCTCTAGACGCAAACCCTAACGCTCTTTTTAAATTTTCTTTTGTACAGTTTAATTTCATTTTTCAACAGCCCTTATTATTATTATTTAATTATATTAAAAAAGAAGTATTAGTAGTAGTCTCTGTGGATTTGTTAAGAACATACAAACAACCAATATTTATAACCACAAAACAAAGAGGTTTTTTTGGTAGCTTGTGGAGATGGTTGTTGGCGGGCTGTTGGTAGACTTGTTGATAAATATAGTTATCCTTTTTTATACCAACCCATCAACAAGATCTATACAGCCTTTAAAGACAAGCCTTATCGACTATTAATAAGAGCTCTTGCTTTAGATTGTCGTCTTCTTTTTTGATTCTATTAATCTTATTAATAGCATGAATTACTGTGGTATGGTCCCTTCCACCAAAAAACTCACCAATGGAAGGGAGAGACGTTTCCAGTTCTTTTCGGATCAGATACATAGAAATTTGACGGGGTTTTACAAACTCTTTTTTTCGGGACTGTTTAACCAAGTCTTCAATGGTTACGTTGTAAAAATTAGCAGCTGCCTCCATAATTTTTCTCGGGGTAAGGCCGCGCTTCTTTGGTTGTGCTATCAGACTGCTCAATATTTCTTTAACCTTGTCAAGTGAGGGTTTGGTGGTGTTTATTTGGCAGTAAACAATTACTCGATTAAGGGCGCCTTCCAACTCCCTAATATTAGATTCAATATTCGTGGCAATAAAATTGATCACTTCCGAAGAGATCTCGTAATTTTTTTCTTTTACTTTACTTTTTAAAATAGCGGTTCTTGTTTCCAAATCCGGCGCCTGGATATCCGCCACCATTCCACCCTCAAACCTGGAAACCAGACGCTCCTCAATGGAAGGAATTTCTTTTGGTAGCCGGTCTGAGGTAATAATAATTTGTTTATTGTGATTGTGGAGAGCGTTAAAAGTGTGAAAAAATTCTTCTTGGGTTTGCTCTTTCCCGGCAAGCGATTGAATGTCATCAATTAACAAAACATCGAGTTTACGATAACGGTTTTTAAAATCGTGGGCGCGGCCGTCTTTAACAGCCATAATAAATTCATTAATAAAACGCTCGGCGGACACATACAACACTCGACTTTGAGGGGTGTTTTCAATAATTTTTCTACCAACAGCCTGCATGAGGTGAGTTTTACCCAAACCGACACCCCCGTAAATAAACAAAGGGTTATAAGCAGTCCCCGGTTTTTCAGTAATAGCCAGTGCCGCCGCGTGAGCGAGTTCGTTGGTTTTTCCAACAATAAAATTTCCAAAAGAAAATTTTGGGTTTAGAATACCGGCGAGAGTCCTTGGTTTTTGCGGCGCCTCTTCTATTTTTGTGTCTTTTCTGGTAACAAGTTCTGTTTTTTGATCTAGTTGTGGAGAAATTGCTGGTGGTTTGGCAAAAGACCCGATTTCGTAACGAATTTCTCTAATTTCAGGATCAATGGATCGCACCGCTTGTAGGATGTTTTGGTGATATTTTTTTTGAAGCCATTCTTTAGTAAAAGTATTCGGCACCCCTATGGTCACTCCTCCAGGAGTGCTGTTAACAACAAAAGTATTTTTAAACCAAGTGGTAAAGTTTGGTTTAGAGAGGGAAAGTTCAAGGTTTCCCAATACTGCCCGCCAAAATTGTTCATTGTTCATGGACATTACAAGTGTTTGATAATTTCTTATTAAAGCGTAATATTTGGCTTAATTGAGCAAAAAAATAGCCAACTGTATGCCTGAAATTCGATTCAATTTATAATAATTTATCACGCCCATTCATTTTAACAGATAAGTTATCAACATGTAAAATATATATATTTCGGCTAAATTTAGCGAAATTTTGACAAATCTGTGGATTTGTTGTGGAAGAAAGGTTGATGATTTTGTTTACCTAACCCTATTTTAAAAAAGAAATTTTCGAAGTCTTGGTAAAAGAACTAAAAAATTGTATAATAAAACAGACTTTTTCATTAAAATAAGTAAAAAGATGACCAAAAGAACTTGGCAACCAAAGAAAAAAAAGAGAGCGCGTAGTCACGGTTTTCTAAAAAGGCGAAGAACCACAGCCGGAAGGGCGGTTCTTGCTCGCCGAAGGAACAAAGGAAGAAAAAGAATAACAGTATAATTTCAATGCTTCCCAAACAAAGCCGTTTAAGTAAAGAAAAAGACATTGTGTTGGTGTTGAGAAGAGGACGCCGGCTTACCTCTTCTTTTATGAATTTAAATGTTTTAAATAACCACACAAAAGTTTCGCGGTTTGGGTTTATTGTTTCAAAAAAAGTCGCGGCCAAACCGATAAAAAGGAATTTGATTAAACGGCGGATGAGAAATATTATTGGGAAACATAAAAAAAATCTCCTAACCGGTTTTGATTGTCTGTTTGTGACAAAACCTCCCATTAAACTGGTTGATTATCAAGACACAGAAAAAGAGCTGTTGGGGTTGTTGGAGAGAGCGGGGCAAGTAAAGAAAAAGCCGGGTAGCTAAAAATTATGAAGTATATCTTAATAAAAATTATAGAAATTTACCAAGCGACATTTTCGCCAGATCATGGATGGTTTAAACACCACCATCCTTATGGATATTGCAGGTTTTATCCAAGCTGTTCTGAATACACGCGCCAAGCAATAGAAAAGAAGGGGGCCGTGAAGGGAACTTTTATGGGAATAAAAAGGGTGTTGAAGTGTAATCCTTATACTCAACCGGAAGTCGACCATGTTTTATTTTAGATTTTATAAAAGCTAAACCTTAAACACTTATAATGCTCTCAAATATCTACCATACAATTTTAGTCTCTCCTTTATTAAATTTATTAGTATTTTTTTACAATTTACTTTGGAGTGATATTGGTTTGGCGATAATCGCTGTTACGGTTTTAGTAAGATTAATTTTATACCCGTCTTTTAAACACCAACTCGAGTCGCAAAAAAAATTATCAGAGCTTCAACCTCAACTGCAAGAACTTCGAAAGAAACACAAAGACGACAAGGAAGCGCAAAGTAAGGCAATGATGGATTTTTACAAAAACAACAAAGTAAACCCGTTTGGTTCGTGTTTACCAATGTTGATACAGTTGGTTATTTTATTTGCTTTATACCGAGTGTTTTTAACCGGCCTAAATGGAGAGATACTAAACCAACTTTACTCGTTTGTACCAAACCCGGGAGAAATAAATCCGGTGTCATTAGGGTTTATTAATCTTGCTGAAAGCAGTTTGGTTTTGGCTGTTATTACCGGAATAGCACAATTTTTCCAAAGTAAATTAATGACTAAATTTACCCCAAAATCCGTAAAAAACGGAAAAGACGCGGGGGGAATGATGACTAACATGATGTCGACGCAATTCGTTTATATTTTCCCGGTTATTACAGTGGTTATTGGTATGAGGTTGCCGTCGGGGTTGGTAATTTATTGGCTTATTACCACGCTGTTTGCGGTTGGACAACAATATTTTATAATGAGAGGAAAATCAAAAACCGCTAATCAATAAATTTTTTTATGGAAGGAACACAGGAAAAAATTAAACAGCATATTTTAAAACTCCTCGATCTTTTAAAGATCGAGGGGACGGTAGCGATAGATGACCGTAACGGGCAGCTTTTTTTTAACATCACAAGTGAAGATTCAAATATGTTAATCGGTCACTACGGACAGAACCTGAAAGGGCTGCAACATTTGGCGCGATTGCTTGCAAGAAAAGATGTTTTAAAAGGACAGTTGCCCCAACGGTTTTATGTGGATGTGGGAGATTATCGGAAAGAGCGAGGAGTGTTTTTAGAGGCACTGGCCCGCAAAGCGGCTTCGCGAGTACGGGAGACTAAACAAACCTTGATTTTGAAACCAATGAACAGTTCTGATCGGAAGATGATTCATGTGACCCTGTCAAATTTTGATGATTTAATAACCGAGAGCGTTGGTGACGAGCCGGAAAGAAGGATCGTGATTAAACTGAAGGAGTAATTTTTGTTATTTCTGGCAGAATACCCCTGCGGCTTGCATTGTGGGTATTCTGCCTGCCCGAAGCTCCGCGAAGCGGAACGGAGGAAATAACCCGATCAAACACGTCTGCTAGCATAAATATAAAAATGCGAGCAGACGTAGTATTCCCTTTAGGGAATACCCTGCAAGAAGCTTTAGGGCTCGTTATTTTTGCAGATGCCTAATTTATCAGGCCGATAAATTGGCAGATTTTACTAAACAAGAAGAGTTAAAATAATTATAAAAAAACCGTCAGTTTTCAGACCGACGGCTTTTTAGATATTTTTTAATTTATTATTCCCCGCGGCAAGCTGTGAGGTTAACTTTTTATCCAACACCTGCGCCGGTTTAATTTCTTTTTTCATAGTATCTGCCAGCGATTTTTGAAGCCTCTTTAACGGTTTTTGTTGTAACGGTTATCATATTTTTGTATTTGTTAATGTATGTGATTTTAAAACAGGTAAAACTCCAATCAAAAACCAAAACAGAATTGCTAAATCATTTTTGAAAAACGGCGCGTCGACTTGGCCGTGGACAAATAAAACAATTATTCCTGCAAAGAGGGCCAGGATTAACGGCTGTGTTTCCGAGTTTTCTTTATAAAGTTTTATTCCCTTCCAAAAAATCCAAACCAATATCAATACCACAGACAGCACTCCAAGTAAACCCGTCTCCACCCAGAAATTTAGAAAGAAATTGTGAGGATAATTTAAAACTTCATCAGTGCTTGACTCTCTGATTTCGGCGTAAGCCTCACGAAATCCGTACAACCCCACTCCAATCATCGGATTCTCCTTAATTATTTCCCATGTGCCCTTGTAAAGCTTTATACGCTCATGAGAAGCAGGGTCAGCGCCAGTGAATAGAGGGGCTAGGCGGTCGCGGGATGTCGGGATCATTAAAGTTCCAACAATCCCAATTAAAAGCAATGCGATTATCGGCTTTTTAAATTTATTGAATAAGGATAAAAACAATATCGCCACGACATAACCAATCCATGCTCCGCGGGAAAAAGTTAGCATTAAAAGAATAATACCTAATAGGGTTACAATGATTAGGAATTTTTTTGAAAAAATAAGATCCCTTTTAATCCCTCCTTGTAAAGGGGAAAAAATTAATTTATCCCAAAAAATTAATAGGGCAGAATAGATTGCAAGAATTGGTGTGATCAAAAGCGCCACGGCATTGGGGTAAGTGTAAAACGAAACGATTCGTCTGGGCTCGGTTCCCGGTCCCCACCAAGACGGGGGGAGGTGGTACAGAGTGAAAAACTGGTAAATTCCAAAAACCGATAAAAAAATTATTAATACCCCAAGAGTTTTTAATGAATTGAAAAGCTTTTTTTGGTTGTCGATTAGTAAAATAAACAATATCCAAAAAAGAAACCCTTCAAAAAAATATGCTTTAAAAAGCCCCAGCGCTTTTATTGTTTGTGGGCTTGTAAAAATAGCAATTCCAGAAGCCAATAAAAACAAAAATATGAAAATTATTAACCAATAAGATTGTTTTATAATAGCCAGGAGCCGTGCGATTATCGTTTTACGGTATTTTTGGTTAACAATAAGGCGCGTAAAAATTACTGCTGCCAAAATTAAAATCAACCACTCAAGATAAGTGGTTGGGAATGCGGGCATATTAAAACGGACTTGATAAGTAGGAAGTAGTAATAGGATTATATAAATACCCCAGTGAGGCCGGAGGGAGATGAGGAGAGTGTAGATTATTAGAGAAAGGATAATTACAATTAACATAGTTCAAAGCACTAACCAGTTCTTCAATATTTAACAACTAATAACTAATCAATGACTAATTAGTAATTAACAAATTGAGAATTGATTAGGCGTTAAACATTAGTAATTAGGAATTTTACTTAGGGAACGATTATCTTTACCTTATTTGACCGATTACCATTATTACTTTGAGCAAATATCTCATACGATCCCGCTTCGGGTTGCTCGTCGCCTTCCCAAGTCAGTTTGAAGGAAAAAAAAACATCGGATTCGTGCGGGGTTTTAGAGGCTTGGCCAGCAATTCTAACAGGAGTACCATTTCCTTTTTGAAAAAAAAATTCGATACTTGAGACCGTATTGTTTGCTAAAACCTCGAGTGGTGCGGGGAAAAACATTACTTTTTCACTCGTTGGTTCAACCAAGGTAAGGGTGTTTCCAAGCGAAAAAGTGACAGACCTCTTAACACTTTCTGTTTGGCCATCATTATCTTCAGCGAGAACTTCAACCAAATATTCACCATCAGGTTTAAGATCGGAAAAGAAGTAAGTAGCCTGGTCAGAATTTCCGCTGAAAATTTCTTTTCCGTCAAAAAAGAAACTGATTTTTTTTATCCCATTTTTAGATTTTGCGCTAGCGGAGATTACCAAAGGCAATTCGTTGACACTCATACCGTTTTTTGGTTTATCTAAACTAAGCTCAAAGGTTTGAACGGGGCTATATTCATCCTCAATACCTGGATAAGAGAGTCCGTTTGATATTGCCCACTCCTTAACCGGCGCTTCCCAACTATTGTCGTTAGGTTTTTCAGAACGTAAAACCGTATATACCCGTTCGATAATATTATTTTCAGGAGTATTGTTGGTTGCTAACTGTAAAGTATTTTTATCAAGCCTGAATAGTATATGAACATCGTCGAAATCTTTTGGTTCCGCAAAGTCAGCGAAAACTTCGGGTTTGGTTTCCGGGGTATATTGAGTGGGGAGTTTACCAGAAACCTTATCAACCGCAATGTCTCTGATTTGGTTAGGTCGTGAAAAATTTTGAGGGGAGACTTCTGTCAAAGCTTTTTTCATAAAAGAGTTCCAGATAGGAGCAGCGACTGTTCCCCCGGCGGCCCCAGGTTTCATGGCGTCATTGTTATTGTTTCCAACCCAAACACCGGCAACAAGTTGAGGAGTGTATCCAATAGTCCAGGCATCACGATACTCTTGGGTTGTTCCGGTTTTGGCAGCCACCGGTCGTCCTCCCAAAGTCAGGTAGTTGTTTGCGCCAAAAGTTAAGGATCTGGCATTGTTATCAGAGAGGACGGAATTCATCAAAAAAGCCGTTTGTCCATCTATTACTCTTTGTCCCTTTTTTTCTTTATATTCTTCCAAAATTTTTCCTTTGGAATCAACGATTTTTAAAATTGTGACCGGTTCATGTTTAATTCCTTCCGCCGCAAATACACCGTAGGAAGAAACATGGTCAAGAAGTTTAACTTCTCCGCCGCCCAGCACCAATGATGGTCCGTAACGGGATTCGTCTTCTAGGGTTGTAATTCCCATATTACGAGCGGTTTTGATAGAATCCCTCACCCCGACCAAAAGAATGGTTTTAACAGCGGGAATGTTAAGCGAGGCGGCTAGCGCTTGCCTCATCGAGACGGGACCGAAGACTTTATTGCTATAGTTTAAAGGTATATAATTTTCCCCTCCAAACGCACCAAAATTTGTAACCACATCCATAAGCATGGTCGAAGGCGAGTATCCTTTTTTAAAGGCAGTCGCGTAGACATATGGTTTAAAAGATGATCCTGGTTGGCGAGGGCGAAGCGCAACGTTTACCTGCCCATCAATTTCTTCGTTAAAAAAATCTTTCGAACCAACCATCGCCAATACTTGGCCGGTAAGAGGATCGATTGCCACCAAAGAGGCGTTGTTTGCTTTCCAGGTTTGAGAATTTATCTCTTCTCGCTCCGCGATAGATTCTTCCGCAAATTGTTGAAGTTTTAAATCTAAAGTGGTCGTAATCTGCAGCCCGCCTTCTTGTAAGGTTTTTTCACCATACAGTTTCGCTAGTTGGTCTTGGATATATAACACAAAATGAGGAGCTAAAATTGAGTCTCTAACCGGTGAGAACGTGACTACTTCGGCCAGAGCTTGTTCCATCGTTTGTTCATCGATATACCCTTGGTCCTCCATAAAACGAAGAACGGTATTTTTTCTGGCGTCCAGTCGGTCACGGTTCGGGCCGTGTGGCGAATATAAAGTCGGCGCTTGCGGAATAGCCGCAAGGTATGCTGATTCTGCCAGGGTTAGTTCTTTTGCAGATTTTTGAAAGAAACTTTGGGACGCCGCTTCGATCCCATATATATTAGCTCCATACGGAGTCTCGTTTAAATATAGTTTTAAAATTTCTTCCTTAGAAAATTTTCTTTCAATTTGGATGGCGAGCACAATCTCTTTGATTTTTCTAGACCATTTTTTCTCGTTGGTTAAAAGCGCATTTTTTATAAACTGCTGCGTGATTGTGCTGGCCCCTTGGGCTTTGGATAATGTGACAATATCATAACCCACAGAAAATATGATTCGAGAGAGGTCAATTCCTTTATGGTTATAAAAATCTTTATCTTCAATAGCCACGGTTGCGTCTCTGACTGACTGCGGCATATCTTCGAAACTAATTATTGTCCGTTTAGTTTCTCCGAACACATCATAAAGCAACTCACCGTTGCGATCATAGATTTTTGTTGATTCAGCCACTAAACGTGAGTTGATTTTGTTTGGATCCGGCAGATCTTTGGAATAATACGCAAAAGCGGAAAGAGTAAAAAATAAAAACATTAAAATTAGTGTTCCAGCAAATCTCATTAGCTGTTTTTTTCTGGAACCACGAAGCAAAAATTTGAAAAAACTGCGAAATTGTTTTGGTTTGTTTCGTTTGCCACTTCCCGCATTGAAAGTTCGACGACGAGAACTGGCGCTTTGTAAAACCGCTCGTTTTTTATCGAAATAACTGCTATGAGACGATCTCCAACTTTTTTGATATTGAACCATATAACTTGAATTTGATATTGTGTAACTTTTTAAGAAAACCTAGTTACATAACATCTATTACATGATTTATGATTTGACGTTGTTCATTATGGCAATAATTTGCTAAAATGTAAAGGATTGGAAAGAATAAAAAATTATGAATTAAAAATTATGAGCGGAGAAAAAATAGAAGAGTTGCTTACCAGAGGGGTAGAAGAAGTAATCGATAGAGAGCCCCTCACCAAACTACTTAAATCCAAAAGGAAATTACGAATTAAACTTGGGATTGATCCAACTAGTGTAAAGATTCACATCGGACATGCTGTTATTCTTTGGAAGCTACGAGCTTTTCAGGATTTGGGACATAAAGTTATTTTTATCGTTGGCGATTTTACCGGGCAGATTGGCGATACTTCGGACAAAGATTCAGAACGGCCAATGCTTACAGAAGTACAGATTCGTAAAAATATGAAGACTTATTTTCAACAGGCCTTGATGATTTTGGATAAGAGCAAAACCGAGACGCATTACAACTCTGCTTGGTTAAAGAAATTGGACTTTAACGATGTTGGTAGGCTTGCGGATTTGTTTGGGGTAAACGAGTTTACTTCTCGCGAAAATATGGCCCGCCGGCTGAAAGCGGGTAAACGTGTTTCTTTGCGTGAACTTTTATATCCCCTAATGCAAGGTTATGATTCTGTTGCCGTAAAAGCCGACGTAGAGCTCGGCGGGACTGATCAACGGTTTAATTTACTAGCAGGCCGAAAAATTCAAAAAATGTTTAGGCAAGAACAGCAAAACGTAATGATTATGACTCTTATGGAAGGGACTGACGGACGAAAAATGTCTGCTTCTTGGGGAAACGTTATTAATCTTACTGAAAGTGCAGACGAAATGTTTGGAAAAGTGATGTCTGTTAGCGATGATTTAATGAGAAGATACTTTTTACTTGCGACTCAGGTTTCGCAAGATGAGATTGCTCAAATCTTTAAGATCACGAGTAACCCACGAGATATTAAGGTTAGATTAGCGCGGGAGATTGTTTGTTTGTATCACGGACAGAAAAAAGCCCAGCTAGCACAGGAGAATTTTGAAATAAAGTTTGGGAAAGGAAAAGGCGCGATTGTGCCCGATTTTACTTTAAATAAAAAATCGGGCAGTTACCCGATTCTTGATATATTGGTTGAGAGTAAACTGGCCTTTTCCAAATCGGAAGCTCGCCGGAAGATAAAAGAAGGAGCGGTAGAGGTAGATGGTGAGAGAATTATCGAGGAGATGGCGCAAGCGAAGCTGAAACCTGGAAGCCTGATACGATTAGGTAAAAGGTTTGCAAAGATAGTGTAATAATTTAAACGTCTCAATGAGCCGTTTATTATCTCTGGTAGAATATTCCCGCGACTTGCCGCAGGGATCGTTATTTTTTTGCTGATTGTGTCCACTTGTTTCTTCTTTGAGCGCAAAATCGACATTGGTGAAATACATAATTACGAAGGAAAAAATTAGTTTTTTCATTTATATCATCAGTAAAAATATTGTTAGCTTTATTACAGTTTGGACAATAGGCGACTATTTTATATTTTCCATTCGTATTGCTTGAGGGTATAAACATGGGTTTATTTTATAATTTTTTTATACAATTTCAAATATTCTTTTGTCGATCTATTCCAAGAATGATTTTCGCTCATAGCCTGAAATTGCAGTTTTTTCCAGAGTTTTTTGTTTTGAAAAGTAACTCGCGCTTCTTCTAGAGATTTTATAAAAGCTTCGCCTGTAAATTTTTTAAAAATAAAACCATTGCCGCCTTTTTTATTATAGTTTACCACTGTATCGTGAAGCCCTCCGGTATCTCGTGCGACCGGTAGTGTCCCGTATCTATGCGCTATCATTTGCCCTAAACCACAAGGTTCAAATAGCGAGGGCATGGCAAAAACATCGGAACCAGCATAAATTTGTCTTGCTAAATGCCGGTCAAATTCAGGGATAAAACAGATTTTTTTCGGAAACTTTTTTTCTAATATACTTAAAATCTCATGGTATTTTTTTGAGCCTGTTCCCAAGATTACAAACTGGAACGGGCCGGGGGTAAGATTTTCCATAGCCTGCACTAAAAGTTCTATTCCTTTTTGATGAAAAAGTCGAGTTACCATTCCAACAAGCAAGAGCGATTTATTATTTAATAAATTGAGATTTTTTTGTAAACCCGATTTATTTTTTATTTTTTTCGCGAGAGTTTTGGCGGAATATTTTGTCCAGAGATAGGGATCGGTGTTTGGATCGAAAGATGTAGTGTCAATACCATTTAAAATTCCGGAGATCTTTTTTCCACGGATTGTTGCCGCAAGTTCACCACTGAATTGTTTTTTACCCAATTCTTTGGCGTAAGTTGGTGATACGGTGTTTACAGCGTCAGCCGTTTGAATTCCAAGTTTTAAAAGGTTAATCTGGGCACTGGTTTGGTTTGCAATACCAAGAGATTTAAGTAATTTTTTTGGTACAGATGTTTGTTGAGCCGCGTTGTGTAAAGTTAATAAACTTTTGATTTTTATTTTTTTTTGTGATTTTAAAAGCCCCGCGACCGGAGCTACCGGCCAGTCGTGAATATGAATAAGGTCAGGCTCAAAGTTAACGTTTTTTAGTATTTGTAGGACGCTAACAGAGAGAAACAGGAAGCGTTTTGTAATATGTTCTTTAGCTTTTTTATTAATTGTAGGTTTGCCATATATTTCCGGAGGATTGGTAAACCACTTTTTTTGTTGAAGTAAATAAATTGGAACCCTCGAGCCTGGTAAAAAGGCTTGAAAAATTTTAACTTTATAAAATTTATTTCCAAAAAAAATTTTTGTATCGCCAACAATTTTAGCGCGTAGCATTCCCAGTTTGGTTTGTTGGTAGTGAGGGATTAAAACCCGAACATCAACTCCGACCCGCTTCAACTTTTTTGGTAACGAGGAAACCACATCGGCCAATCCCCCGACTTTTGCAAAAGGAGCAACTTCTGAAGAAACAAACAATACTTTCATAATTTATTTAAATTAAATAGTTGTTAGCTTGATTAGCTTTACAAGCGGATACCTTTCCGGTGCAAGTAATGCATGAAATCGTCGTAAATCTTGGGGGGTAATCGTAAATTTTTTACAGGATAAGGTAAAGGGATCCGATGTTTTTGTATATTCAAATGGTAATCACTTCCAGCCGTGACCACCATATTTAGTTTTTTTGCCAATTTTGCATAGTGAACGATTTGTTTTGGGTTGTGTTTTGGGGTGAAGACTTCCAACCCATCCAATCCAATTCGTTTTAAAAAATGAATTACTGAGTCTTCTCTGAAACGAAGGTGGTAACCGGGGTGGGCTATAACTGTGAACCCCCCGGCTTTTTTGATGATTCGGATGACTTTTTCAGTTTCTGGCAAGATTTCAGGGATATATGCCGGTTTATTTTCTGCAAAATAAAAATTTATTAATTTAAAAATATTTAAGGAGCCAGCCTCTTTTTTCATTCGGTTTTTATTACTTTGCGTTTTAGTAATTATTCTAACCAAATGATCGATTCCCCAATAATTAGCCGGAAAATGAAATAGTTTTTTTTCATTAAATCGAAATCCTAATTTTTTTATTTTTTCTACCCCAACCATTATCTCTTTTCTCCTTTTTAATTGTAATGATTTTAGTAGTTGTTGTAATGGTTGATTTTTAGGATCAAAACCGTAGGCTAACACATGGAAATGTTTTCCTCGATGAATGGTTGATATTTCAGCGCCAGGCAACAGTTTTAAATTTAGCATTTTGGCGGTTATTTTGGCGCTGTCTAAATGTTCAGTAGTGTTGTGGTCGGTTAAGGAGACAAGTGATATTTTAGCTTTTTTTGCTCGACGAAAAACTTTTCCTACGGATTCTCTACCGTCGGAATAATAGCTGTGCAGGTGGAGATCGAGTTGTTTAGTATTTTTCGATTTCATTAACAATTAATTTTGCAATTTTTATTTCAGTAACCGATTTAATATGCATTAAAGTTTTTAGCCGAAAAAGTTTCATTTTTTTTATCACAATATCGGACTTATCAATGCTCCTTTTTTTCAAGTAAGAATCTCCCTGCTGGTTTAAAAAGCTTGAATTGTCAGGATAATTACAAAGAGTAAGCATTTGGTTGGTTTGAGTCAGAAAATAAGACAAATCATAAAGTTCATCGTAAAAAAACGAGTCATTAAAATCAATTACAGTTGTTCGTCGGGGGAAGTCACTTATGATAACATTATGCGGCTGGAAATCTCCATGGATAAGCTGAAACGATTCTGGAACAAGGATCTCTTTTTCATCCACCATCATCTTCGCAACAGTTTTCTCCAAAATATTTTTATGATCAGGAAATCTTTTTAAAAGACCGTCAAGCAGCACGCGGAAACGCCTGCGTTCCTCATCCCACTGAAATTCCATTTCCGGAATTTTAAAAGGTTTTTTTTCATGAAACTCCACCAACCAATCAAGAGCCAAAACAATTCCATTTTCCCATTCGTCCCGGGTTTTGTGCTTGAATTTATCATAGAGAGATTGCCCGGCGATGTTTTTATAGATTAGAAGATTATACTCAGAAAAATACCCAAAAGGATCGGCTACCTGATTTATTTCTTCTTTAAAAGTATCTTTCCGAAGATTTTTTAATATTTGATAATGTCTTTGTCTTTTTTGTCCGGGGCTAGATGAGCCGCGAAGAAAATATTTATTAATCGCGCCATCCATATTTTCGACCTCTACGTGGTATTCTGCGAGCACAGAGCTTTTATCCATAATAAATAAAGGATCGTGTTCTAATATTTTTAAATTAAAAAGTTTTTTCCCGTTTTCAAAAAGATCAATATGGTCTTGAAAGAACCCTTCCATATTCTTTTGGTCAACAATGGCTTTAGGATCCATTTTTTTGATGGTTTTTAATCTTTAATGCCCTTAAATATAATTCGATATATTTTTTAGCGGGCAACTCCCAGGAGAACGACTGTTTCATTGCGCGGTAAACCGTTTTATTCCATTTTTCTTTATACTTATAACTTTCAGTTGCCCGGGCAATCGCAACGAGCAGCTCGTCTTTATTGTAACGGGTGAATACAAACCCATTGCCGGTATTTTCTAAAGGGTCGTAATTAGTTACTGTATCCTGTAGTCCACCCACATGGTGTACAATTGGAATCGAGCCATAACGCAAACTAATCAACTGTGACAATCCGCAAGGCTCAAACCGGGAAGGCATTAGGTAAATATCCGACCCGGCATAAACCCGAGAAGCCATTTTTTCTGTAAATGGTGAATAGACTCCAATTTTACTGCTGTTTTTTCTTGCGACCTCACGAAAAAATTTTAAGAAACTTTTTTGTCCGCTTCCAACAATAACTATCTGTAAATCCATTTTTAAAAGGGTTGGTAACGCCTCGATGATTAATTTGAACCCTTTTTGTTCGGTCAGGCGGTTCACCACCCCTAGCAAAGGGGTCTTTTCTTGGACTGATAACCCCACTTCCTTCTGAAGATGTTTTTTATTTTTGAGCTTTTTTTCTAATGAATTCACGTCATAATTTACATAAACATTTTTGTCGTAGGCCGGGTTCACAATCTCATAATCAATCCCGTTAATAATTCCGAACAATCGATTTTTTCTCCGTTTTAGGTACTGGTCGAGTCCGGCTCCAAATTTTGGAGTGGTAATTTCCTTGGCGTATCGTTCAGAGACGGTATTAATTATATCACTATACAAGACAGCTCTTTTGGTATAGTTGATATACCTTCTAAATTTTTTATCCACGGGAGGGGCGCCTGTTCCTTTGTCGTAAGTTTCTTTTTTTACGTGTTGCCAAAAAAATGTCCCTTGGTGGTAAAGGTTGTGGATGGTAAACAAAGTAACGCTTTTTTGAAATATCGGTTCGTGCTTGTAAATAGTTTTAATATAGTTTGCGATCAGTCCCGCATGCCATTCATGAGCATGAATAATATCGGCTTCAAATTTAATATATTTAATAAGTTCAATCACCGCCAGATTAAATACAATCCAACGCAGCGATTCGTCATCAATCGCTCTATATACCGCTTGATGAGCCCCGTACAATTCTTCATTCACCACAAAATAAATTGGCAGCCCGTCTATAGAGATATGTTTATAAAAACTTATAGGAAATTCTTTATCACCAACTTTTATCGATTCGGCATAACCCAATTTTTCCTTTTTTATACCTTTTTTTCTAACAAGACCGTAGTAAGGGGTAACGATTATAGATTCATGTCCCAGCCGGGCAATGGCTTTTGGCAGAGCATAACCAACATCTCCAAGCCCCCCAACTTTCGAGTATGGAGAAACTTCGGCAACTGCATGGATAATTTTTAGTTTTTTACTAAATGAAAAACGCATTTATTTTTTAATGGTGCCACATATTGCCAATGCCAAAGCATCGGCCGCATCATCTGGCCGAGGGGTCGTTTTAAGGTTTAACATTTTACCCACCATAAATTGCACTTGATGTTTAGTCGCGGCTCCATAGGAGGTTATTTGCGATTTCATCTGTAATGGGGTAAGTTCTTGGAGTTTAACCTTATGCTTTTTTAAAGTTAACAAGATAACTCCCCGAGCATGTGATACAATAATTGCGGTTTTTACGTTTTTAGCAAAATAGACAGATTCGACTACCGCCAGTTGTGGGCGGTATTTTTTTATTATTTTTTTTAAATCGTCCGCAATAATCTCTAATCGTTTTTCAATCGGGGTATTTTTTTTAGTTTCGATCACTCCCCAGTCCAATGGTTGAATTTTTGATCGTTCCATTTTGATAATGCCGTAGCCTGTAGTCGCCAGTCCGGGGTCGATGCCAAGTATAATCATATATATAGTTACTTTATAGATTTCAAATTAAAGATTAGCGCTAGTATGCACAGCGATCACATCTTCGTTTTCGTCAAAGACTTCTAATAATTTTTGTATTTTTTCTTTATCTTCATCTTTTAATTCCACCTTATTTTTTGCTTCCATTATAATTTCCGCGCTAGCAACAGTAAAGCCTTTTTTTTCCAAAAATTCTTTGATTGAATTTAAATTGATTGGGCTAGTGTATATTTCCAACCCTTCTTCCGATCCTATAACATCTTCTGCCCCAGCATCGATTGCTAAAAGTTCAAGTTCTTGCAAATTATAACTTCCTTTTTCTACGAGAATTTGTCCTTTAGATTCGAAATTCCACGCGACTGAATTTTGTTGGCCCAACGAGCCGCCGTTTTTTTCTAAAGTATGACGAATTTCTGAAGTGGTTCGATTTTTATTATCAGTCCCAGTCTCAATAATAAACGCGGTACCAAACGGACCATAGCCTTCGTAAGTGACTAACTCGATTTGTTCAACTCCCGCTCCGGCGGCTTTGTCGACAGCTCTTTGAATGTTGTCTTTCGGCATTTGCGACTGTTTCGCAAGGTCAACCGCTAGTCGGAGTTTAAAATTCATGGTCATATCCGTACCATCTCTCGCGGCTATGGTGATTTGTTTTGACAAACGAGAAAATAACAGCCCTTTTTTCTTGTCGGCAGCGCCTTTTTTATGTTTAATTTTTGACCACTTGGAATGTCCGGACATAAAAGAAGCCCAAAATTAAAAATAAAAAGTGTAAAATTAAGATTCAAAATTGAAATTTAGAAATTTTTTAAAAATTGAAAATTGAGCATCAGACTTGGTATTGTGGTTATCCCCGAGAGATAGCAACAATAATATACATTAGATAAGCAGTAAGCAATACGCCTCCCTCCCATCGCTTGATTATCTGTTTATGAGTAATGGCAAACAACAAGATAATTAAGGAGAAAACAAGCATTATAATAAGATCAAGATACCAAGCCGATAAAAATTCGATCGGGCGGATTATTGCGGAAATACCAAGGATTAGAAGTGTGTTAAAAATATTACTACCAACAAGGTTTCCAACCGCAATATCAGAATGTTTTTTATAAGCGGCAATTATAGACGTCGTTAATTCAGGCAAGGAGGTTCCAATCGCCACAATAGTCACCCCGATTAACATCTGGGAAATACCCAAGGCCGACGCAATATTAACAGCGTTATCCACAGTCAGTTTACCACCCAAAAGAACTGCCAATAGCCCACCTAAAACCAGAAAAGTAAGTTTTACTGAAGAATGGTCTTTATTTGGATAAGCCTCCGCAAATTCTTTTTTTTCAGTGGTTTTTTGTTGCCGACTTTCTTGGATTTCATCAATAAGATAATAAATAAACACCGAGAAAATCAACAAAAAGGTGATCCCATCATTCCGGCTCAAAAAATTATCCGTCCCCATGTTAAAAGCTTTATCCATAGCTGCCGCCAGCAACACCAATCCAGACAGTAACATAAAAGGAATCTCTTTTTTTATGGTAGAGCCTTGGATTTTTAAAGGATATAAAAATGCTGTTAACCCGACGATAAGACCAATATTGGCGAGGTTGCTTCCAATAATATTTCCTACAGTTATATCGGTTGCGCCCTGAACAGCCGCTAGAATATTTACAATAAGTTCCGGCGCCGAGGTTCCAAAAGCTACAATGGTAAGGCCAATCACCAAAGGAGGCACTCCAAACCTTCTGGCTAGCCGAGATGAGCCATCGACTAAATAGTCAGCTCCTTTGATCAGGAGGATAAAACCAGCAATAAGGATAAGAATGTCAGTTAGCATGATATTAAATTCAAAATTTAAAAATCAAAATGTAAAATTACTCCTCGTCCCCTCCAGCTTTAAACTTGAGTTTAATCTTCTCCATCCGGTTTTCAATTTCAGAAAGACGAGATTTTAATTGCTCGGAAATATTTAGGCCTTCTTCAAATTTTGAAAGTGATTTTTCCAAATCTAACCCACCCGATTGTAATTCGTCAGTAATTTTTTCCAAGTCGGCAAAAGATTTTTCTAGGCTTGGTTTATTTTTTTGAGTTTTAGACATTGAGAAATTAAAAATTGATTGGAAATTTGAAATTGAAAATTACAAATTTTTCAAACCCCTTACGACAGACGAAATAGTCCCTTTATGAAACTCTATTTCCAGTTCATCATTTATTTTAACGTCTCCCGCTTGCCTTATTATTTTACCAGATTTTCGTACAATACTGTAGCCTCGTCTTAGGATATCTTTCGGACCGAGCGAATGTAAAAGTTTGCGCAAAGACCCATTGCGATTTTTGTATCTTTGTAGTTTGTCGGAAAGCATGGAAAATTCAAACTGAAATTTTTGTCGGGCTGATTTGATGACAGAAAATTTTTCCAAAATCGTCTCTCGTAAAAGTGAAGTTTGAGTGTTCAATTTATAACCAAGGGCTTCTAGCCGGCACCCTACTATTTGTCGTTGGTCGGCAATAGTTTGGTTTATTTCGCTAATTAAATTTTCAGATTTAGGAACCAAGAGTTGCGCAGCATGCGTGGGAGTACTCGCCCGCTTGTCTGCCGCAAGCTCGGCTAAAGAAACATCGCGTTCGTGGCCAATCCCCACCACCACGGGAATTTTTGATGAAAACACAGCTCTTACGACTTCTTCCGAATTAAATTCTTTCAAATCTTCAAGTGATCCTCCACCACGGGTGAGTACCAAAACATCTGGTTTTTCTTTTACCGAATTAAAATATTCAAACGCCGCAAGAATTTCCGGAACCGCTTTTTCTCCCTGCACGGCTACCGGAGTAAATATAATTGTGAGTCCTCCCATACGAGAATTTATTTGTCTTATAAAATCGGTATAGGCCGCCGCTTGCTCCGAAGTAATTAGCCCAATTTTTTCTGGAAACCTTGGTAATGGACGCTTTCTGTTTTCGGAAAAGACTCCTTCTTTTTTCAGTTTAGTTTTTAATAATTCAAACGCGCGCTTCAACGACCCTTCACCCGAAATCTCAATTTTTTCCACTTGAAAAGAAAATTTGCCGGAGCGGCCAAAGATTTTTGGATAGCCAAAAATCTTTATTTTCATACCGTCTTCAAGTGGTTGACGGATGCGATAAGTAAGAGAGAAACAGTTTAACGATTCATTATTATCTTTTAGATTAAACCAAACAAATTTATTTTGGCTTACCCGAAAATCAGAAATTTCCCCTTCCACAGTTACGCGTAAAGGGGTGACAATATCGTTTACGAATTGGTTGAATTCGGAAACGGAAAATATTTTATCTTGGATAAGATCAGTAATTTCCATATAGTTTGCCATCCAGAACTTATAGCCTACTTCACCGAAGTGACTAGCCGACACCGACAAAGTAGCCTTTGGATACGACGGCTGGATGAAGGTTGAATTCAGGATCAATAACCTAAATTTAGATTCCGGATCATGTCCAAAATGACGAGATATAGTGCATAGCAATTCCTGCCGCCACTGACACATTTAGCGACTCTTTTTTACCTTGCATGGGAATTTCAACTATTTTGTCGCAAAGTTTTAAATAGTCTTTTTTTATTCCCTTTACTTCCTCACCCAAAAGCAAAGCGCAGGGAAATTTTGGCTTGAATTTATTAAGAGAAATAGTACCAGAAACATTGTTCTCTAACGCAACGATTTGAAAATGATATTGTTCGAGCTTGTCGAGAATTCGCTTCAAATGTTTTTGATATTCCCAAGCCACTAATTTTTCCGCTCCCAGCGCGGTTTTTGCCAAACGGAAATTTTTCGGAGTGCCGGTATAGCCCGTCAGGATGATTTTATCCACCCCAAAAGCGTCGGCCGTGCGGAAGATTGACCCGACGTTATACAGGCTTCGAATGTTATGGGAGATGATGTAAAAGAGACCTTTGTACATACTTTATTATAGCATTTTACCCTTTCCCGAGCTCGGTTGATTGCGGAGTAATTGTAATAGTGGAGCCAAAATAAAAAAACCGTCGCTTGAGGCGACGGCAAGAGTTGAAGTAGGCTTTTGGCTAGTGTGTGCTGGTCAGTACACCGGTATCGGAACAACAGTGGCGCTCTGGTTTTTGGACTGGTTCCAATTACTCTGGGGCTTTTGGGTTTTATCGGTGCAAGTTCAGATGTAGCACTCTCAATGCCGGAAGGTGTAGACGCTTCCATGATCGGAGTTTTAGTAGTAGGAAAACTGCTTCCAACTTGGGCGACAACTTTATTTATAATTATGCTTGTCAGCGCTTTAAGTTCTACAATCGATTCAGGTTTAAATGCTGCCGCAAGTTTATATTCGACAGATGTTATGAAATATTCACAGCAGGATCGAGATATCATGTTGCGATTCGAGAGGGGTGAAATATTATCTGACAAAGAAAAACTTTATAAATATTTATTAGACGCAAAAAGACTTTCTGGATCTCGAACCATGATGGTAGTTTTAACTATTACGGGATTTCTTGTTGCAATGGGTGTTATTTATATTCCAAGATTTGAACTTTTTCATTTATGGTGGATATTCAATACAATAGCCGCATGTGTTGTGGTTTCCACCATTCTTAGTTTGTATTGGGAAAGGTTAAATCCAAAAGGTGTATTTTGGGGAGTAATATTTGCTTTTTTATAGGTCTTCCGGTTTTTATTTATAGTAATATTATTCAAAACAATGTAATAATTGTTTTAAGCGTCTTGGGGATTATAACTGTAACCACGCTTTTTTGTTTGGCTATACCAAAAAAATCTACACAGCCCAATCAGTCTTAAAATTCGTAAAAAAGTCAACTACTCTACCGCGAGCGTTTAGTTCGCGGCATTTTTTTATAAACAAAAAATCCGCCTTTCCGGCGGACTTTTTTGACAAAGCGGGTAACGGGAGTCGAACCCGTATCTCGTCCTTGGCAAGGACGCATAATAGCCACTATACGATACCCGCTAAAAAAACTAACAATATTAATTTTTTAATTTACAAGGAATTGAGTATTAGTGAGAGAGAGAAAATGAAATACAAAATTGGAAAAAATTATAATAAGGTGCGGGGTGAGCCCATATCCCTGCCGGCGGCAGGGCATCCTTGGCAAGGACGCATAATACCACTATACGATACCCGACGAAAAGAATATTTAAATATACTTTCCAATTTTAACTTAAAAACAATCCTTCTTCAACCCCCCTTGACAGATAACTCTATATATGCTAATATAACATTTAAACCTAAATTACCAATTGGTATTGACCGTTGTTATGGGCGTGTCTTTCTTCCTGATTTTTCAGGGCAGACAGGCCCATCCATCACAGCGGTTAAGTGCTAAAACAGCAATTCTTCACTCGCTCTTTAAATCCGGTAGTGCAACCTCGATTTTCTGCCTTGCCTTTATGTGGCAAATTCAGAACATTTACCCCAATTTCAAAAGATTTCAGTTTTCAGTAACTTTGTCTGTCAGACGTAGGAGAAATGTGTCGAGGTTATACTACCGGAGCATAAATATTAATCCCGACTTTTTTTCTGAATAATTTTTGTTTAGGTAAAAAAGTCAGGGAGGAGTTTAAAATTCACTGGTACATGTTGGCGTTAATTATCTGGGCGCTTTCAGATAAGGAAAACAAACTTTCCTTATCGGAGCAGATGCTAGCCAGTATTGCTCTATCAGCTATGTTGCTCTGGGTTTTCCCCAACGCAGCGTTAGCCCAAAGTGTTCAGACTACACCACAGCTGGCCTTTGAAATTAAACACCAAAATTATCAAGAGTCACCGCAACCGGTATTCCCGCGAGATATTCCTGGCAATAAACTCTTTACCTTAAAAAATTATCTGGCAAGCAAAAATTCCCCTCTTGTCGATCACGTTGAAATATTGTTACTACAACGAAACTGGAAAATTGTTTTAGCAATTTCCCAAGCGGAAAGCAATATGTGTAAACGTGAAATCGGCCATAACTGTTGGGGCATCGGCGGTGGCAATCATCGTAAATACCCAAGCTATGCCGAAGCGATTGTGGATGCCAACGACGTCGTGCAGAGGTATTTAAACCGCGGACACACCGGCACCAAAAGTATGATGCTTTACTACGTTGGTTGGGACAACCAATCTTGGGTCGTTGCTACTCAAAATATATTATATCAATTAAATCAAATAGGAATCTAAAAAATCCCCCCGTTTGGGGGGATTTTTTTATTGCTAGGATCATTTGCGACAAAGCAATCACAACCGTGAGATCCCTCGACTCCGCTCGGAATGACAGTGTGTGCGATTGCTTCTCTCCCTTCGGGAGATCGCAATTACAACTAGTTAAGTTTATTTTTATACTTTTCTAAAAATTCTGGAAGCACCGAATGAAGCTCGCTCTGAGGCGGGATATTATCCATGCGAAACCATTTTATTTCATCAAATTTATGCGGCTCGTTGTTTTTTACTATTTTTGGATCAACTAATACTTTGTAATCAAGGGCAATCCAGTGGGTCTTTTGTCCTTCATGTTTCCGGTGGACATCGCGAATACCTAAAAATTCAAAATCCAAAACATCGGTATTGTATTCTTCTTTGATTTCTTTTTGGAGAGTTTTTTCAACAGTGTCGCCAAACTCCATTCCCCCGCCACCAATATCCCAGCGACCATTTTCATCACGCGCCTGTTTTGATCGCTTGGCCATTATAAAATTGCCTTTACCATCGTGGCAAAAATAGACTGTGGTCACACCTATATAATCAAATCCTTTTTTCATAACAGGAATCGTTTCCTTACTTTTTTTTAGGCTTTTACTCCGATTAATGCGAATCGTCCGTATTTCTTTTTAGATTCTCGGATCGATAAGAATGATACGAATAAAGATAAATCCAACTTATAATCTAACTAGCCTGTACTCCCATCCTGGTCTCCATGCCCAAGGGGTGGTTACCGCCTGCCTTAAAAGGGTCTTATTTATAAAATATTCAAGAGCATATTGTGTTGCCCGGTGACCTATTATTAAAACAGTTTTGCCGTCGTATTTTTTTAGTAAGTCTAGCAAAAAAAATTTCATTAGCGTCGTGGTTTATTCATAGCTTTCCCCTTCTGGAAAAGGTATTTTTACCTTCCGAGCTTTTTGGTATTTAACCTCGGCGCTTGGTCGTTTGGTCATCTTCCCGTAATCAATCTCCGAAAGTCTTTTGTCAATAATTATCGGGATACGATTTTCGAATGCGATTTTTCCCGTATCCAAAGATTTTTTTAGATTGGAACAAAAAACCGCGTCGGGTAAATTATTTTTATACCTATCCCCCAATTGTTTCGCTTGCGTCTCACCTAGTTTGGAGAGTTCTATATCATAGTGACCTGAGGCAAGTCCTTTTTCATTGTTCAAAGTTGTACCGTGTGCTTCAAAAATGATAGTAATCATTTCGTTTTATTCTACGTGAAACAATTGTAAAACACTCTTAATCGGGGCGCTGGGAGTTGATCCGCCTAGGCGGACTACACGCGCCTTTACCCCGTTAAACATCGGGATGCCGGGAATCGAACCCGGTCTTCACGCACCCGAAGCGCGCGTACTACCGGTATACTACATCCCGATGATGTCTAACGGGGCGAACGTACGTTTTTTATTTTGTGAAATTTTTTAAAAGAAATTTGTTCCGGTTAAATTCCCTCCCCCGATCTCGTTTCCATGAGATTTTTTGAGCTTTACCCCCGGCGGAATTTCACCCCGCACCTTTTTCTCCCCACCAGGAATCGAACCTGGATCTAGGGCTTAGGAGTCCCTTGTTCTATCCATTGAACTACGGGGAGCAAAAGGCGCGGGGTGAACTTACATTTAGAGCTTAGGCTTCCCTTGTTCTATCCATTGAACTTACGGGGACTCTTCTTTAATTTTAGCAACCTATTCTCCTACTAACAAACCCGCCTTTATAGCGGGCTTGTTTCTGGACCCACGGGGAATCGAACCCCGACCTCATCCATGCCATGGACGCGTAATGCCACTTTACTATGGGCCCTGGTTTGGGCCAACTGCCTGCCCACCGAAGTCATAGACAAAGGTGGGAGCGATAGGCCCATACTATTTTAGATTACCTAAAGCAATATATCATAAATTGTATTATTATTAAAGGAGAAAGCCGCACCGGACGAAATTGGTCCAATGCGGCTGGTTGGGGCTCCTAGTTACTGGGGTTTTGGTTTCTGTTTTGGCGGCGGGAAAAGACGATCCCGCTCCATTTTCTAAACCAAGGCAACTGCTTCCTCTCATACGAAGTTAACCCTTCTATGTTACCTTGTGATTCCAACAATTCGTTGTGCAATCCAAGCACAAGCCCTTCATCAACAGGTGAAAGTCCATATTTACTTATCTTTTCTTTCAACCTTCTAATTTCCAGTTCTCGTTCTGTGGTATCCGGCCCGATCCCAGATGGCACCGAAGACATAATTGACCTCCTTTTTCTAGTTTGGTGTTTGTTTCCCAGACGAACCATGTTGCATGAAAAGTTTATCCCTAATCTGATCATTGGTCAATACTAATAACAAGTATAGTTTTATACTAGTAAATAGTAATTTTGTCAAATAGAATACAATTGTTTCACGTGAAACAATACTAAATACAGTATTTTCTGTGAAACATACTTATTTAATAGCATGTTTCTTGTGAAACAATAATTAAATAATGGCTAAATTTACACAAAAATTCATCCTAATCTTATTTGGAATATTGGTTCTTCTCCTTCCTATACAAACCAGATTAATCCAATTTATCCCTGAATCACACATTGATCAGAGTTTCATATTCTATAATGTGCTATTTTTGTATATTTCAGACATTATTTTAGCTCTAACTCTAATAATCTGGGCCTTTTCAGGCTTGTTTCACATGAAACAAGCCTCCCCAACTATGCTTCAGCGCAAGGAGCAAGAGAGTGTTTCCCACGAAACATATAATAAGGCTCTTAATAATGTCGGCAAGAGGAATGTTTTCCATGAAACTAAGCTGGGTAGATTAGGTAATGTTTCGCATGAAACATACCTTTGGTTGTTTTTTCTTGTTTCTTGTTCATCACTCATTGTTTCACGTCAAACAATAGGATCATGGGAGTTGACTTTTTTTGGCTTATTTAAGCTATTTTTAGCTGTTTCTTTGTTTAGTTTCATGCGAAACATATTTAAAAAGGGTGTTTTCCATGAAATTTCGACTGTAGAAGGTCATTCTAAGAAGAGTTTCTGGGGGATGTTTCCCATGAAACAGTTGGCAACTTCTACTTTTTGGCTAATTTTAGCAACTTCTATGTTTCAGGCTGGATTATCCATTATTCAGTACTTTACCCAGAAATCTGTAGGAGTGAAACTTTTAGGCGAAGAGGTTATAAGAAACCATATTCCGGGCATAGCCAAATTTATTGTTTCAGGAGCACCAAGATGGTCGCTTGATCGTCTGTTTGATGTTTCCCATGGAACATCGATTTTAATTCGTCCGTATGGTACATTTTCTCACCCTAATATTTTTGGGGCCTTTATGTTTTTCTCTGCTCTAATAAATTTTTACCTCTATGTTTCATATGGAACAAATGTTCAAAACAATGATCAAAAAGAGGGGAGCGTTTCCCGTGGAAGATGGGTTAAGGGATTGCTTTCGTTTGTTCTTTTCGTTCAGATTTTTGCCGGAGTAATTTCTTTTTCTCGAGTCGCGATAGTGGCGTTTGGTTTATCGACCCTTTTTTGGTTTGTGTTAATGTGTTTCATGGGAAACAAATCCAAAGCAAATGTCATTTCCGCGTTGCGCCCTTCTGAAGCCTTTGGCGAAGGAGGGAAAACGGGAATCCATGACCGAGAAGACAGGCAAGTAAGAAAACCTGGATACCCGATCGGATTCGGGGATGACAAAAAAACAAAGATAGCAATAAAATCTTTCAGTCTTACATTTTTTAAAAAAGAAGGAAGGGGACTGATTATTACTTTGGTAGCGAGTGGGATTATCCTGTCAGCACTTTTCTACCCTCACTTTTTAGAGCGTGGGGGAGTTGTTTCACATGGAACAACTAACGAAAGGTCTATATCTGAAAGGATTTTATATCAAAAAATTTCCGTGGAGATGATAAAACAAAACCCACTCACCGGAGTGGGTTACAAGAATTTTGTAATGGTAATGGATGACTATAGCCCACAAAAATTACAGTCGAACCAACATCAACCTGTCCACAATATTTATTTATTGATAGCCGCAGAAACCGGTTTACCCGCCTTGATAATATTTTTGATATTTATAATAACTATTCTAAAGCAAGCCTGGTGGAATCGAAAAGATCCTTTAATCATAACTTTATTATCTATATTTATCGGATTCCTTTTTATCGGACTGTTTGATCATTACTTATTGACTATCCAGCAGGGGAGACTAATGTTTTTTTTAACCGCGGGATTGTTGGCAGTATCATCCAAAATAGCAGTACCAGCCTACTCTATGAAAAAGTAATTTTAACGCTGTTAAACAATAGAAAATAAAGCTAGTAAGAGACATTAGTTTTCAGGAGGACTACAAATGACAGACCGCACGGTTTTGTTGGGGGGTATTATTCGGATATAAACCGCTTTTGTTATTGTGTGGATTACAGCAACATTTGTTTTTCTGGTATTTCTGGATTTGAATAATCGGGGGAAATCACAAGCTTTTTTGTTGTTTTATGTGAGATTGCAATAATGCAATTGTGCTTCCAATTTTGCCTAAAAAGAAACATTTGGCATGGGGAATATTCACCGATGGAGGTTTTAAAAGGGTAGCTTGTGGCATGGTTTTGATGATGGTGTTTGCAACAACTGCATTGATCCCACAGCAAAAGATTGATATGGCAAACTGGAGGGAATTACCTTTTATAACCAAAACCTTATGGGCGCTGGTGTTATTGGGTTTTTTTGGAGGCCTTGAGAGTTTACTTCTCCAAATGTTTTGGTTCGAACGGAAGCGCTCGCCAGTATAACCCTCGATCCTTTTATCTGGTTTTTTTATCCAAACAAAAAACCCTACCTTCACAGGGGGTATTTGGAAGTAATTTTATTTTTTAACTTAGCTTTGTGTACCCAGAGGAGAATCCTTTATCGCTAAAGCCTTGGAGGACACAGTCAAATTCTTAAACCTGCTCTGCTTCGCAGGTTATGAATTACGAAACTCTCTAAACCGCATGTGTCATTGCGACCCCGGACTAGATCCGGGGGCGGCAATCTCGTGGTGTTCCCTTGGGAGTGCTTCTCCGTCCGCCGTGGCGGACGGATCGCAGTGACATGAAATTAGAGTTTCGTAATTTAAGTTCGCAGGATACTTTGTTGTTTTTAAATTAACAAAAAATCGTTTTTTTACGAAACAGCATTTGCACTTCGTAGCCCCGAGTAATAGCGAGGAGCGAAGAAGTGGACTCACCGGGAATCGAACCCGGGCCTCAGCAATGCGAATGCCGCGTAATACCACTTTACTATGAGCCCATGAATTTGGTGCGGGGTGAAAATGCCGCGTAATACCACTTTACTACCGGTCCTGGGATTAGAACTGTTCGGCCAGTCTGTCTAAAAATCCATTCGCGCGATTGGCAAAGTATAGAGCAATCAGGACCACAACGAAAAATAGATTTATAGCAAGCGACCACATAACGTCTTTTTTATTGGTTTTATAATCTTGTTCCATAACTCTTTTAAAATAATCGTTTTCCACCCAAGGCGGATTTCTTTAATTATTTAATTTTAATGTTAATAATATAATAAGAGAAACGATAATTCTGAATTACTATTGTTGAAGTTGCTTCAAAGTGCTAGTATTATAACCTAAAAGATTATGCCTTACAATCTAATAATATTTGAAATTATCGCAATCGTTTTAGGTCTTTTGTCTTTGATTTTGGTGCTGGTTTTTTTGAGCAAGTTGCGTTCGCTTCAAAAATTTCAAAAAAGTTTTTTATCAGGCGCTCGAGGCACCAATTTGGAAGAAATAATAATGTCACAGCGAGAGGATGTCAAAAAATCTTTGGAGGATATAAAAAAATTATCACAAGCGAATAAAATTTTAGCCGACCTACATTTGCTTTGTATTCAAAAAGTTGGGATGGTTCGATTCTCGGCGTTTCCCGGAGAAGGTGGAAATCAAAGTTTTGCAATCGCCCTACTTGATGCCTACGGAACAGGGGTGGTAATTTCATCAATTTATGGACGAGATACTCAGCGAATATTTGCCAAATCCGTAAAAAAAGGAGAATCAACCAATGCCTTGACGGACGAGGAAAAAAAGGCGATACTACAAAGTCACAGTGTTGAAGAGCAAATAGAGCTGGCAGGTGAACCGCAAAATGAGAGTTTTGCCAAAAAATACGTTAAAAAAGCAACTCGTAGAATTAAGAAATAAGAGTAAGAGTTATGGCTAAAGATAAGGATAAAGATAAAGAAAAAAATAATATTATGGACACTTCCCAAACAGAAGATGCTCAGCCAGCAGAAACCGTGGTTGGTCACTCGGTTAAAATCGAAGGAGATTTGGTATCAGAGGGTGACATCAAAGTTGATGGAATCGTGATGGGAAAAGTTAAAACCGCAAAATCTTTATTTATTGGTCCAAGCGCAAAGATTGAAGCTGATGTTGAAGCGGGAACGGTTACGGTTGCCGGAGTTGTTCACGGGAATATGAAGGTTAAAGGATTATTGGTTGCTTTGCAGACAGGAAAAATCTTGGGAGATATCGATTGCAAGGAGTTGGCGATAGAGGAAGGAGCATTTTTTACAGGACAATGTAAAATGACTGAACGCAATGAGAGTAAAAAAATTTCCAAACCAACTCTCGACGACGAGGACTAATATTACAAAAATTTTAAATCTCAAATCTGAAACACCAAGTTATTTGGGATTTGGTTGTTGGGATTTGAGATTTTTATTATTTCTGGCAGAATACCCCCGCGGTAAGCATTAGGGTTGTTCCGCCTGCCCGAAGTTCCACAGGAGCGGAACGGAGGAAATAACCCGATCAAACACGTCTGCGGGCATAAAGACAAAAATGCGAGCAGACATAAAGTATTCCCAATAAGGAATACTCCTAAAGAGCGC
>PFAJ01000070.1:46382-51921 GCA_002773695.1 Candidatus Doudnabacteria bacterium CG10_big_fil_rev_8_21_14_0_10_41_10
GACGGAAGAAATTTTGAGTTATATCAGACTCATCTGCTTTCTTTGTTAGGTGAATATCAAATTTCTGGAGAGACCGCGCGAGTTACCAAACTTCGTCGGGTAGAAGATTTGGTTGCAACAGCTCTCGCTCATAACGCAAAAACCTTAGTGGTGGTGGGTGGGGATAAAACCCTTTCCGAAGTAATCAGACTTTGTCTTGGAAAGAAAATTACATTGGCTTTTATCCCACTTAATTCTCGGACAGAAGTTGGAAAGATCATCGGTATTACCTGTTTGGATCAGGCGATTGCAACTATCGCCAGACGGCGCGTGGAAGATTTGGACGTTGCTAGAATTGGTGATGAGTATTTTATTTCAACAATTAGCTTTGGTCCACTTGCGGGACTCAAAGAAACTGGTCGGGCTACCCAGCGGGAAAAAGGGTTTGGTTTGAAGAATTTGATGCAGATGAAAGCCGTGGAGATTGGTTTAAAATTGGACGACTCATATCAGGTTACAGATAAATTATTTGGAGCGATGATAATAAATACTCGAGACTCGAGCGGTTGCATGGCATCCTCGGAAAAAAATAAATTAGGTAATCCGGTTGATGGGGTTTTAGACATTGTTCTTTTAAGTAAACTTTCAAAGTTTGAGATGTGGCGATACAGAAGAATGCTTTATGGGCGTTGTTTTGAGGCCTTACCAGGAAGTTCGGTAATGCGAGCCAAGAAAATAGAAATTATTTCACCAGAAGGTTTACCATTGTTTTTATCTGGAGAAATATTTAGAAAAAGTCCGGCGGTTATAGAAATGAGTAAAGAAAAAATTCGGTTAGTCGTGGGGAGAAAACGACAGTTTTAAAATAACGATCCTTAAAGCTTACCGCAGGGGCATTCTGCCGGAAATAATGAATCTCCACGGGCCCACCTGCCGACGAGGCAGGTGGGCCCGCTCGCGGTATCTCTGGATTCGCTTCGCGTCCCAGAGATACCCGCCACGTAGCCATTCGGCTGCTATCTACAGCTTGCAAGATGCGTAAACCCTTCCTCCTCGCTCCGGGCTTGGCTTCATCCACAGCTTCACGGCTCAAGGGTTTTCGCCTAATGGTTTATAAACAAGAATTTTTTTGTAAAGTTAAAAAGGTTTTTTTATTTACGACTTTAGGTGTTGCTTTCAAATGACACCGCATGCTCCTTGAATTATGAAACCCTCTAAATCGCATGTGTCATTGCGGCCCCGGATTAGATCCGGGGGCGGCAATCTCGTGGTTTTCCTGGGGGATTGCTTCTCCGTCCGCCACGGCGGATGGATTGCAATGACATGAAATTAGAATTTCGTAATTCAAAGTCATGTTAAATCTATGACTTGAAATTTTAATCAGTTTTAGCTATAATAAAGGCTACCCTAGAGTAATTTCTAAAAGTTTTATGAATATCACCAGCTTGTCCCAACAATTAAATGTTTCGGTAAAAGAACTCCGACAAAGAATGTCGGAGGCGGGTTTTAAGGTTTCCCCCCGAGCGCGAAAGATAGATAATGTTTTAGCAAATCAGATTATTGAAAAACTCCAACCAAAAAAAATTAAAACCGAGGCAGAAAAAGCTGTTGATATAAAGAAGCCGGTTAAAATTGGTCCAGTGATTGCGGTCCGAGATTTTGCCGTTGCTTTAAATCTGCCGGTAACTGAAGTTATTAAAACCTTGATTCAGAATGGTGTAATAGCTTCGCTTAATGAACAGATTGATCATGACACCGCCGCGGTAGTTGGAGAAGAGTTGGGTTTTGAAATTTTAGAGGACAAACAGGAAAATTTGGGAGTCGGAACAGTCGCTGAAATTTTAGCTAAAGAAAAAGAAGAAGATTTAATCGAACGACCACCGATTGTGGCGGTTATGGGTCACGTTGATCATGGAAAAACTAAATTACTAGACACTATTCGCAAAACCAATATCGTTGATACCGAAGCGGGCGCTATTACCCAACACATTGGTGCGTATCAAGTAAAATTTAAAGAAAAGACAATTACTTTTTTAGATACCCCAGGCCACGAATCTTTTGCGGCAATGCGAGCTCGTGGTGCCAACGTCACCGATTTAATAGTTTTGGTGGTCGCTGCCGATGACGGAGTCAAACCTCAAACCTTGGAAGTTATCAACCGAGCGCAAATGACTAAAACCCCGATGATTGTGGCAGTTAACAAAATCGATTTACCCGACGCTGATCTGGAAAAAACCAAAAGAGAACTGGCAGAAGCCGGGATCCAGCCAGAAGAATGGGGTGGTAAATATATTTTCGTACCGATTTCTGCTAAACAAAATATTGGAGTGGATAAACTTTTAGATACAATTTTGTTAACTGCTGAAATTGAAAGTTTCCGCGCCAACCCCAAAGGACAGACCGTTGGCACAGTAATCGAGTCCAATCTTTCTAAAACCCAAGGGCCAATCGTAACAGTACTTGTCCAAAATGGAATGTTGCAGGTTGGTGATTTTGTAGCGGTTGGGGCGGCTTACGGACGGATTCGAACAATGAGAGACCAAGGCGGAAAATCCATAAAATACGCAAAACTTTCATCTCCTGCGAGAATCGCAGGGCTCTCAACTTTGACAGAGGTTGGGGATATTTTACTAAAATATGAAACCTTACCAGAAGCTCAAATCAAGGCAAACAGGGCCCTGCAAGCCCGTAACGCAAAACGGCTAGCCTATAAAACTGGGATTACCGGAGATGAAGAAAATCAGCAGTTGCGATTAATTTTAAAAACCGACACGAATGGGTCTTTAGAGGCTATTCAACAGGAATTTTCTAAATTGGAAAATAAAGACGTCGAGATAAAAATTATTACCCAAGGGGTTGGTGACATTAACGAGTCGGATATCTTGGCTGGTGAAAGCAGTAAGGCGACTGTTATTGGTTTTCATAATAAAATGTTGCCGGCCGCGTCACGTTTAGCCAAACAAAAACAGGTTCAAGTCGATCTCTATCAAATTATTTATGAACTAACCGAAGATGTAACCAGCGCGATTTTGAAAATGGTAATTCCAGAAGTCGAATATATTACCGCCGGACTCGCCAAAATTTTAGCGATATTTGCAACCGAAAAAAACTCTATGATTATCGGAGGGAAGGTAAAGGAAGGCAAGTTGATTAAGGGAAAAAAGTTGCAAATTATTCGAGTGAAAGAAACAGTCGGGGAAGGGAAGATTGTTCAATTGCAGCATAATAAAGAGGATGTCAAAGAAGTAACTTTGGGATCAGAGTTTGGCGCAAAAATTACTACACCGATAAAATTGGAAAAAGGAGATATTCTTCGTTTGGTTGAAGAAAAAATTAAAGAACGGAAATTACGCAAGAAAGAGTAGTTATGAAAAAAAAGGGATCTCAAGAGCCATCTCGTCGTCAGCAAAAAGTTAACTCTTTTTTGCAGCAAAGAATTTCCGAAATTATTATAGCCGGAAATTTTTTTGGTATTACGGGCTTGGTGACTATTTCGAGAGTGGAAGTCTCTCCCGATTTACGAGAATCGAATGTTTGGTTTACAAGTTTTAATCAAGACCCGGAAGAGGTGTTGGCGATTTTAAAAAAAGAAGTTTTTGAAATTCAAGGGGAGTTATATAAAGGATCGACTATGAGGATCGTCCCAAGGATCCACTTTGTAATTGATCATTCTTTGGAGTACAATGATCAGATCACTAAAGTTTTAAGAAAGGTAAAAGATGAATAGCATAGGGCTAGATTTTAAAGCCGCCCATAATTTATTGACCCCGGCAAGCAGTGTGGTTATGGCCTCGCACGAGTTTACCGACCCAGATGACCTGGGGGCGATGCTTGGTTTGAAAGACGCGCTTACCCAAATGGGTAAAAAGGTCAGTATCGTGGCTCGCGGTGGAATGCCGGAAAATTTGATTTTTATGCCGGGTGCAACCGAGCTGGTTGACACTCCTCCAACTCATGAATACGACACGGTTATTTTTTTGGGTTGTGGCGATATTGCCCGTCATGGATTTAAAAATTGGGATTTGTCAAATAAAAAAATATTAAACATCGACCATCATCCTGACAATAAACTTTACGGCGATGTAAACCTGGTTGACCATAAAGCTGCCGCGACCTGCGAAATAATTTATTATAAATTGAAATATCTAAATATCCCCATCACCAAACAAATTGCCACCAATTTGTTAGCCGGGATATTTTTTGATACAGGTGGATTTAGACACGCCAGTACAACCGCTGCGACTTTTGAAATTGCCGCTGCTTTGGTTCGGGCTGGCGCACGCATCGACCGAATTTCTAATTATTTTTTTGGAACAACGGAACTTGCCAAGCTCAAGGCATGGGCAAGAGCGTTTGAAAACGCGAGGTTCGATGAGAAGCAAAGAATGGTTTATAGCGTGGTTACAGAAGATGAGTTGCGAGAGATTGGCGCCAAGCCGGAACATTTGGAAGGGGTCGCAGAAATTTTAAATACGGTGCCAGAAGCAAAGTTTTCAATGTTTCTGAAACAGCGCGGAGATGAAATAAAAGGATCTTTGCGTTCGGAGAACTATAAAGGCGTGGATGTTTCGGCAATCGCGCGAACATTCGGCGGCGGCGGACACAAATTGGCCGCGGGTTTCAAACTGAAAGGCAAGATTGAAAAGACTGATAACGGGTGGAAAATAACGTAAAAAATATTGTCATTCTGAACTTGATTCAGAATCTTAGAGGAATTAAGGTTTGTTACCGACAAGATCCTGACTTTCGTCAGGATGACGGATGAGAACCTTGATTCTTGCTTCTTGGTTCGGTATTCTTAAAATGCTTGGGCACGTGGCGGAACTGGCATACGCGCTACCTTGAGGTGGTAGTGGGAGCAATCCCTTGGAGGTTCAAATCCTCTCGTGCCCATTAGTTATAAAAAAGAAGTTTTGCGCTTCTTTTTTGTTTACCCCGAAGGGAACCCCAATTATGGATTTTATAAGCGGAGCGTATTGGAGGCGCTACTTTGGGGTTTGACAAACATTTGTTAAGATTACAGCAATTAGGGTTACCTTTTGGATTCCGTAGCAGGGTATAATGGTGGCAACCATTAAATTGTCATCATAACCATGAAAGCAAAACAAACCAGGAGTACTCAAGGAGCCTTAATTGCTATTAAAAAACGCGTGATCGAGCAGTGCCAGCGCAAGAGTATGAAGTGGAAGTAGGGAGCCCAACTCTTAGGTTTGCATTCCAAGGCTTTCAGTCGCCTGAAAAGGAACTACCTGAAATACGGAGAAATAGTCTTGGTTGGCAGAAAGCCCGGACCAAAGTCCTGGAACCCACCTTGCAACAAAATCCCTGAAAATGTAGAAGAGCTGGTGGAACGACTGGCGATTGAGCGCCCGCATTTCGGACCACAATCCCTTGCCGACGCGCTCTATGATAATTATAAGATCACTAAAGATCAATCTACGGTCTGGCGCATCTTCAAGCGCCCCAACCCTTTGAATTACAAAACTCCAAATATCCTTTTAATCTGACATACTTTCCTTAGGGGAAGTTTCCTTGCGCTTTGCAAGAAAATCTGCCCTAG
>PFAJ01000039.1 GCA_002773695.1 Candidatus Doudnabacteria bacterium CG10_big_fil_rev_8_21_14_0_10_41_10
AGTTACATATCAATATCGCCTTATTTAAAAGGCATTTATTAAATAAGCCAAATCTTTGGATTTCTTGAGAAATTCATTGGAATGGCATGAAGAATAAGCAATATGCATAGCGTAATCGCATCTATCACAAATACCAAAAATCGAAAAACTTTTTATACAATTATGGCCGCCGGCTTGCTTTCGGTTGTCGCAGTTGTCGGCATCGTATCCGCAAACGGGCCGACTTTTAACATTTTCCCGATTGCCTATAACGGGGGGTTGAATACAGATTACCCGCTGTTGGATGGGCGCAACTCAACCAGTGGTGAAAGCTGGAGTAACTCGCAGTCAGATCACAACTCCGGAGTCACTGCCAACCCTGGAGAAGTTGTAGAATTTTTAATTTATTATCACAACGGCGCGCCAGACGCTGCGGAAAACACCGCGAAAGACGTGGTTGCCAAAGCTAACATTCCTGTCACCGCCGGAAATAACTTTACGATTTCCGCGTCGCTTTCCGCAAGCAACGCCCAAACCGTTTATTCTTCCCAAAAAGGCGGAGATATCAATTTAAAGGTTTTGGGGTCGATTCCTCAAACCATATCTTTAGTTCCAAACTCAACTGTTTGGATGCCAGACCGCGCAACCAGCCAGCAAACCATGCCAAACACCATCACAACTTCCGGTGTTTCTCTAAACGATATAAAGGGTTGCTGGGACTATGCCGGTTTTGTGAAATTCAGAGTCCAAGTTTCTAACATTCAGCCAAATGCCGATCTGTCTATCGTAAAAACAGTTAAAAACGTTTCAGACAACACCGGTTACTTTAACCAGGTCAACGCGGACACCTTGGAAACTGTAGAATTCAAAATTGTGGCCAGCAACACCGGTGATGCGAACTTGACTCAAGTTAAAATCACCGATTCATTGCCTGGTAAATTAACATATGTTTCCGGCAGTCAAAACGTTTCCAAATCTCATTCCGGTAATTTATTCTCTGGCGGAGTTGTTGTTAGTTTAAACGCGGGGGAACAAGTTACGTTAACATTCCGCGCAACCGTGGCTGGCTCTCACGAGTTTCCAATCGGAACCACAGATTTGGTAAATACCGCGACTGTACAAAGTTTTGATTCCCAATTTCCAGTCGGTCCAAAATCTGATACCGCAAAAGTAGTTGTTCAAAGGCAACTTCAGGCTTTAGAGTGTCCGTTGTATCCCCAGGAGGGACGAACTATTGTTGATTTTAATCAAACTTCGGCAGACTACCCAATGGTTGCCAACGGTTCAGCGGCTCAAGCACAAAGAGGCCCTGTCGCCACCACCTTGCCTACGGATAACTATAAGGTAACATTGGTTTCTTATGATGACCACACTGGTAAAGGCGGGCAAGGACAAACCCAAGAACGGTATTTCTTGAAATTGATTAATTCAGGTGGTTCGACAGTTGCCTCAACCAATTCAATTTCCGATTTAGCAGAAAACCAAGATTGGTTAACGGAGCAAGTTGAAACGAACTTTAACATCCCTCAAACTGTCACATCGGTTGTTGCTTTCCACACGGTTTATCCAAACAGCGGCTTCGAAAGCATTTACCCGATCTGTGCCGCGTTTGATCGAATCCCAAATGTCGGGGTTACTATCGACAAGACTGTTAAAAATATTACCACCGGGCAAGGCTTTGCCGATTCTGTAAACGCCGAGCCTTCCCAAATAGTTGAGTTTAAAGTGGTTGTTACAAACACAGGAAACGTCACCGCTCAAAACGTAAAAGTTAAAGATACCCTTCCTTCGAAATTAAGTTATTCTGCTGGAACTTTTCGTGTCGATGGAGCATCTACATCTGACTCTGGATTTTTGACCAGTTCCGGTGTCGCGATTGGAAATTTGGTAGTGGGACAAAGCAAAACTGTTACTTTTCGCGCCTCAATCGCCGGTCAAAACCAATTCGCGGTCGGATCAGAAACCCTGACCAACACCGCCTACACCTGGGCAACCGGGTTTAGCACCATCAACGATATGGCCCAAGTCATTGTAGAAAAAGCCGAGCCTCAAAAAGAGGACGGATCTGCCGCCAACCGCCCACAGTAAAAAAAAGCTTTCCTCCCCGATTTCGGGGAGGGATTGAGGAAGAGGCAACTGACTTATCCGAAAAGCCTCTCCTCTAGATCCTCTCCCAAAAACGGGAGAGGAGGATAAGAATTAAACACCATCATGACTAAATTTATTGCAAAAAATTCAAATCTTAACAAAACCGTTATCGCGGCGATTGGTTTGGTTGTGATTGCTTCCTTGGTTCCGGCTTTTGCCTTTGCAGATACCGCGTCCTTTAATATTTTTCCCATTTCCTATTCCGGCGATGTCAACCACGATTACCCATTGTTAGACGCTCGTAACTATTCGGAAGGTGATAATTTTTCCACCTCCCAGTCCGACCATGACAACGGGGTGGACGCCGATCCCGGCGACACCGTGGAGTTTGTCATCTATTATCACAACGGCGCCGCGAACAGCGACGATACGGTCGCGGAAAACGTGAAGATTCGCGCATTCTTGCCTTCCGGCAAATCGCAAACGCATTCTGTATCCGCGCAGATTTCATCTGATGACACTTCGACAGTATCTTCGTCTAATAAAGGCGGCGATGTTGATATCGATGTCAGTGGAACTGAATCACAAAATATTGAATATATTTCCGGTTCGACTCGTTGGTATCCGGAAGGCAATTCCTCTTATCAGACTTTGCCCGACGGTATTGTGACTTCTGGTATCAATATTGGAGACATCCGAGGCTGCTGGGATTTCTCCGGATTTGTAAAATTTCAGGCCCGCATCGGCGAACAAGTTATTGAAAATGATGGCTATCTGGAAATAGATAAAACCGTTCTTCATACATCGCGAGCTGGTTCAAGTTTCCGCGATGAAGTGGATGCCGAACCATCTGACGCGGTTGAATTTAAAATTGTAGTTGAAGCCCGAGGCGGAGACATTAGAAATGTTATCATTCGCGATATTTTACCTTCCGGATTAGATTTTGAAAGCGGTACTTTGCGAATTGATGGTTCTAGTCGGTCTGGCACCCAAGAATTGTTTGGAAGCGGCTACAACCACGGAACCTTGCGGGAAGGGGAAGACGTTGAAATTACTTTTGAAGCAGAACTTGCTTCTGCTTCGTACTTTGATGATCAATCAAAAACTTTAACCAACACCGCCAATGCTCGTGGCGATAACACCTCAACGGTGCAAGACACCGCCCGTGTTCGGGTGGAAGGCCAAGTTCTTTCAAGTTCTTTCCGGTTGTCAAAATCCGCATTTAACCAAACCAAAGGTGTAAACGCGCAGAGCGTTTTGGCGGATTCCGGCGATGTCATCAACTATACTTTAACTTATGAAAATACCGGAGATATTACCGCTCGTAACGTAGTTATTGAAGACGATCTTTACGACGTATTGTTATCTGCCGATCTTATAAACAACGGTGGTGGGAATCTAGTTGGAAATACAATTCGTTATCCGGCCGTTACAGTTTCCGCCGGTGTTTCAGTCAGCAAAACTTTTCAGGTGCGGGTACGCGCTATTTCTGATTACGAAACCAATTTGACAATGACTAACTATTATGGAAATCAGATTGATGTGCCTCTGCGACCGCCGACTGTGAAGGGGATTTACATTGCTCCAAAATCAGGGCCTGCTTCAAACGTAGTATTATTACTTTCTTTGTTAACTACCGGAGTATTATACGCTCGTAAAAAGTATCCGAAGTTAAAAAGCTTAGTGTAAATAGTAGCGCGCCGATTTATCGGCGTAGTCAACAAAAGGCATCTTTGCTAGAGGCGAAGATGCTCTTTGTTTTTGGTTTATTTGCATATTTCCTCCTTTTTAGAAGGGGAAATTAGGGGGTTCTTTGATTTCTTTTTGCTAAAATAAGCCAAAATTTGTTTCATGCTCTTGACAAGGTTATTTCTATATGCTATACTGTCACTTAACAATCAAATAGGTTTCTTTTTTGAGGAGAGAAACAACTTTGTCATCCTTAACTTGCCTGCCCGCCTTGGGAGGAATTCAGGATTCAAGCTATAAAGAATAGATTCCGGATCAAGTCCGGAATGACAAGGAAAAACAATCTCTCCTCACGGAGAGTTTTATTTTGTGAATAGCCTTAACGAATGGGCACGCGAATAAAGCTAGATAGCGATCGAAGGATCGCAGAGAGAATTGTGTAGGGGAGGGTTTTCAAAAGGATTAGGGATTAATATATATTTGCCCTTCAAACCTTTGATCATAACGAATCCTCTATACAATTCTCTTTGAAAAAAGAGCGCACCTTGACAACCGAAGATCGCGGTTTCAAAAGTGATTTGAATTACAAGGAGGAAATTAGTTTTTTAAAAAATACATTTCCCGCCAGGTGAGCAAATTATTTTTCTTTTATTGTCATCCCAACTTGATTGGGGATCTAGGTTAATTTCAAATCTAGATTCCTCCGCCTGAGGCGGACGGGAATGACATTGAGAAAGATAGTATCTTCACCCGGCGGGAAATGGTTCGATTCCATTCCAGCTGAAATTTCAGATTCCACAAGGAGAAGGAAATGAGTTGCAATGAGACCGGGTGCTCCACCCCCGTAACGGTGGAGAATGCGTTCGTTCCGTCACTGGCCGAGGTTTCGGCAGTGGCAAAAAAGCCGGTCGTCGACTTGACGGCCGAAGAACTGCTGCTCGTCGCGATCTGCGACGAGTGCGCCGCCCTGCACATCATGTGCGGGGATACTCTGATCTCGGTTGAGGCCTCTCTCACCGAGATCGCCCGGTGCCGGCAGAATCGCGCCGACCGCGCCGCCGAGCGTCGGGCCCGGCGTGAGTCACGTCAGGCTGCGGCCAAACGTGAGGCTGGCCGGCACACGCTGGGAGCAGTGCTCCTGGCGGCAGGTCTCACACCGTCCGTCCGCCTCGCTCGCCGGTAATTGGGCACCCTTCTCAAGTTATGGGGTACTTGAAAAAGGGAAAAGAATAACCCCCTACACTTTTTCGGGAGTCTCGGACTGCGCAAGCAGACCGTGGCTCCCATCACCTTTGAGACTACGTATCCGAATGCCTTGACGAATAGGCACACGCGAATAAAGAAAGGATCGCGGTTTCAAATTTGATTAGTTCTTTAAAAATTTACCGATATATATCTTTTCGGTTAGCGGCTGTTATTAGCTGAATGGTTTCTGGGTCAAGAAATCGAAAAACAACACGATAATCTCGTGTTACCCGAAATGACAAAAAACCAGCCAATGGGCCGGAAAGTTTCTTGGTATGTAAGAGTGGATGAAAAGGGTTGCCTTGTAGGGTTTCTAACAAAACAGCGGTTTTCTTTTGAATTGCTGGCGGCAGTTTCTTTAAGGATTTAAGAAAACTTTTGTTATAGGTAACCTTGATCATACTTTCTTTAGGTCTGACAAGAGAGACCTAGAATTGCTGAATTTAAAATTTGATTTTTCTTGAGCAGATTTTAAAACAGCTTTGACAAAAGATGGTTTGTAACTCCCTTCTTGGTCCCGGCCGATTAGGCTGATCAAAAGAGAGCGCATCAAAGACACCTCTTTGCGAAGATTATGAATATCGTTTTGAATATCGGCTTTAGTTTTAGTAGTTTGATTGCTCATATAGTGTATTTTATCATAGTTTAGTTACTAGTCAAATTAAAGAGTTTTTTTCAGAATCAGATTTATTCGGATTCTGAAAGTCAGTTCTTTAAAATATCAGGAGGAAATTTAGTTCTTGCGGAAAGCGATTTGACAGCGAAGCTGTCATCCCCGACCTGATCGGGGATCCAGAACCTGGATTCCCATTTTCATGGGAATGACACTTAGTAGTCAATTTGCTTTCCGCAAAGGAAGGTGGTTGTGTCCCGGCCACGGTAAAATGGGATGCGCGGCGCATGGCCGCTGATAACAACATGCGCCTTGATTTGCACGCAGTGCCAGTCGCAAGCAAGGGTAAAAACCCCTTCCGGCTCGCATCGCCACGCGGAGCCAAAGGGTGAGGAGGTATATCATGGCGAGATTGACCCTAGAATTAATGGAGAGGTTTCTCTCCAAAGATGTGAGCTTCGAGAAGCTTCGCTCCGCCATTTCGGTGGAGCAGTTGCTTGAAGGGATTGTCTCCTCGAAAGGGGAGGCATATTGGACCCGGGTCGAATCAATCGGCTCGGTGCCGCCAGAGGACGGCAAAGAGTTGATGCGTCGCATCGTAGCGGCGCGTGAAAACGGAGTGATGCTAATTCACGCGCTTCGGCGAGCTGTCGAAGCTCCGGAAGACAACCAGATCTTCGCCGGCGACCTGGACTGGTTTATCCCGGCAATGGTCGCCATTGCCGAGGAAATCGAAATCCAGTCGTGGTCCGGCGAAGAAGCCGATTACGATCGGCTGGTTTCTCTGCTCGACAGTGAGCCGGTTCGAAAGGAGTCTGTTATTCGTCTCGAGAGAGATGAATGCGGGTCTGGCGCTTATTGGTTAGCCAGCCAGCGCACCGAGCCACGCAAGCGCGCCAGCAAGCTCGCTTTGGTTTTGTCCGGCGAGCTGGGGAAAGCGCTCCTGCCCCTGCCGGCGAAGCAGGTGAGCTGGGAGACGGTGCGCAACATCGCCAACCGACTGACCAACTCGCTCGATATCGCGGAGGGCGAGGTCTATCTCGACCAAGCCCACATGTCGAGTTTTACGGGTGGCCCAACCCGCGAGTTCACCCTCGAGCCGGAACGTACCGGGAGCTGGATCCCGGTGGAGGGGATGGGGGGCTGGGACGCTTTCGACGAGGAGGACGTTTCCAAGCTGTATTGGGAGTCGTTCACCTCGGGCAACGCGCTCGAGGCGGTGAAAGTGGCTCCCGGCAAGTGGGAGCTCGTCTACACCCCCTCAACAGAGGATCCCGCGCATCGCGGGACCTACTATGGGATCTACCAAGATCCCGAAGGTGTTGAGAATCTCACTCTCTAAAACACCCTTGAGTTGCGGTAACTCACCTAAACAACCGCTAAGCTCATCAGAGAATGAGCGAAAATAAGTAGGAGGAATTTGCAACAACTTTCGGGAGCCTCGCTCTGCATCCAGCAGACCGTGGCTCCCATCACCTTTGAGACTACGTATCCGAATGCCTTGACGAATAGGCATACGCGAATAAAGAAAGGATCGCGGTTTCAAATTTGATTAGTTCTTTGAAAATATCAGGAGGAAATTAGTTCATTGAAAATTAAATCATCAAAAAACCCGCTAGATGAGCGGGCAAAAATAATATCATTAAAAATAAGCTTATGGTTTTATTCCCGTATGTTGTTCCAGTTTTTTAACCCTGGTTTCCAGATGTACGTATTCTGAATAAAGAGCCCTGTCTAATTTGGTTTCTACTATTTGAAGTCGTTCGTCAATTTTGTCGACTTTAGTTTCCAAACCATCAACCTTGTTTTCCAAACCATCGACTTTGGTTTCCAAACCATCGACTTTGGTTTCCAAACCATCAACCTTGGTTTCAAGAGTATTAAGCTCTTTTTTAGTGGCTGTATTATCAAAACCAGCCTTAACAGAAGAAGTTAAGTTCTCAAATTGTTCATCGAAATATTTTTTAGTCAATTCCATCATATGTATATATTAGTTTGGCTAGAATTAACTGTCAACCAGACTCTTTTCTCTGACATTGGAGATGCTAAATTGATGTAGTCTCTCGACAAGCTCGAGATATACATTAATTTTCCTCAAACATTTCCAATGTCGCAGAAAGGAGTTTTTTTGTTGTCAAAGACTCCCTTTGACACTTTCTTGTTTATGTTTTTTTAATTAGAAAAGTAAACGTTCTTTATGTTGTGTATAAAGTTTTTGCGCTGGCTTGAAATCGGTGCTAGTATAATATGATGATTATTTATGGCAAAAACTATGACACAAACATTTAACAAAATCAATCTTTGGGCGCTAATTTTAATAGTTTCCGCGGGGGCAGTCGCCGCGTTCTTGTCTTTCGACAACGCCGGCGCCGTTGCCTACGAGAGCCGTAGTAAAACCGCGTATAATGTTACCCAAGGGCGCGACGCGGAATCTGTGGATGCCAAAGAAAGGGATACCATTGAATACCGCCTGCGATACCACAATTTGTCTGGAAGTTCGGTCAATGTCACTATTGAAGATAACATTAGCGATGTTTTACGCCTGGCTGATTTTGTTTCAACCGGCGGGGGAGAGAAAGTTGGCGACTATGTCCGATTTCCCTCGGTGACAGTTTCAGACGGCCAATCAGTTGAGCGAACTTTTCGGGTCCGGGTAAAAGCCGAAACTGAAATTGACCATCTTTCAGATCTGACCATGGAGAACAGCTATGGGAATTCGGTTTTTGTCCGGGTTGATATCGATGGAATCAATAACAACGACGGCGACGGCATCAAAGAAAAATTCGCGTATAACCAGACTCAAGGAATAGACGCGGAAGAAACTATCGCGGACGCGGGGGATTTGATAGAATATCGATTACGTTATTATAATGATTCAAATCGCAATCGGACCATTACCATTGAAGACAACTTAGATGATGTGTTGGAATTGGCAACAGTAACCAGTTTGGGTGGGGGCGCGCTGGACGGTAAAACTTTGCGGTTTCCAACAGAAACTGTCGCGCCCTACAGAACAGTAGAAAAAAAGTTTCAAATATTGGTTAAAGATTTGAACTATCGTCTTGATGATATGGTGATGACCAACCATTACGGCAACACGGTTTCAATTCGAGTGGAGGACGATACAGAAGATTTCAGTCGCACTCTTGGATCGGATACCCATTCCAAACAGGCGTACAACCGAACGCAAGGCCGAGACGCGGAATCCGCGCTCGCCCATCCCGGTGATATTATTGAATACACCTTAACGTATCGTAATAACACCTCGAACAATCAAACAATAACCATTGAAGACGATATTCGAGACGTTTTGGATTTGGCTGAAGTCACCGACTTCGGCGGTGGTCAGCTGGACGGAAATTATATTCGGTTTAATTCGGTCTATGTCCCTCAAGGGTCAAGAGTTTCAAAAACTTTCCATGTCCGAGTGAAAGACGTCCCAAGCTCAAAACGGGATTTGATGATGAGTAATTTTTACGGCAACGGCGTGGATATTGAAGTGTTGCCAACTGGCGCAGTCGCCCCCGCGGTTTATATTCCGCCGAAAGGGCAACCGCAGGTTTTGGGGCAAACATACGTTTCTCCCGCGACCGGGCCAAAAGAAAATTTTGCTTTAATATTTTCGTTGTTGCTAACCGGCGGGTGGTTCGTGTATAATAAGAGGGCAAAATTAAAAGCGGTTGTCTCCTAAATAAAAATCAGAAATCAAAATAAAAATGGCGATAGTTTAATTCTGTTGTCATTTTTTATTTATAAATATATCAATGTCGTTGCGAGAACCTCGAGCGAAAAGTCGAGGGGACGAAGCAATCCCAAGGTAAGAAGGGATTGCCGCGCTCTCTGTCTGAGGCGGTTCGCTCGCCATGATGAAAACATTCTTACTCAACCGTTGGGCAGGAAGTAACACTGTTATGCTATCGAAGAAAGCGATTAAAGAATTATTGGAAACAACGCACCGCTATCCTGGCGGGTTTGTGATTTTGGAAGAAAATAATCCAAAATTTGTAATTTTAGATTATAAAACCTACCGTAATATTATGGGAGAAAATTTTTTAGGTGATAAAAAGTTGAAAAAAGTTTTAGTCACCGGCGGCGCTGGTTATATTGGCTCACATGCCGGTCGGCTTTTGGTAGAGCGGGGTTACGATGTGACCACGTTTGATAATTTATCAACCGGCCATCGCGAGTTTGCCCAAGGAGAATTTATCGAAGGGGATTTGGCAGACCGTGAGTTTTTGGATAAAGTTTTCAGTCAGGGCCAGTTCGACGCGGTGATGCATTTTGCCGCGTCAATCCAGGTTGAAGAGTCTGTAAAAAATCCTTTAAAATATTTTCAAAACAACGTTGTTAATGGTTTGAACTTGTTGGAAACGATGGTCAGACATAATGTCAAAAATATTGTGTTTTCGTCTACCTGCGTGGTATGCGCCGAGGACAGTCCCATGCCGGTAACAGAAGAGGCGGAAACAAAACCGACTAATCCCTACGGAGAAACAAAGTTGGCGTTTGAAAATATTTTAAAAACATTCGCGGTCGCTTATGGCATAAAAAGCGTAGTGTTGCGGTATTTCAATGTCGCGGGCGCAAGTTTAGATCAGACCTTGGGACTAGACGTTGAAAATCCTAGCCATTTGATCCCTTCAATATTCAATGTCGCTTTGGGTAAAAAAGAAAGTCTTACTGTATTTGGAGAAGATTACAACACTCATGACGGGACGGCGGTACGAGACTTTGTCCACGTTTTAGATTTGGCGCAGGCTCATCAATTGGCGCTTGAATATTTATCCCGCCAAGACAATTCTGTTTCAGAGGTTTTCAATGTCGGGTCCGGCAGGGGGTATTCGGTGATGGAAGTTGTAAACGCGTCTTGTGAAATAACGGGACGAATGGTGCGAATGGAAGTCGGGCCTCGGAGACCGGGGGATCGAGAGGAAATTTACGCGGACGTAAAAAAAATCAAACAGGTTTTAGGTTTTGAACCAAAATACTCCAACCTGAAAACCATCCTTCAAACCCACTGGGCCTTTCATAAAAAAAGATTTGGGGATAGTTTTTAGGCTGGCGTTTGCTTGCCTTGCGTTGACGAGTAACGCGAGTTGAGGCAAGCAGCTTGTAGGGTTAGGAAGTCTTTCAGGGCTTTCTTTTTTTATTCCTACTATAACAATTGACGGTCGTCAATTGTTATAGTTGTATGGTTATGGTGATGAAAGAGGCCAAGAAGCAGTTTAAGACAATTTGTACTCAGGAATTTAGCGCACTACTTAATTGTTCTTGTAAGACTTCGTTAGGAGTG
>PFAJ01000060.1 GCA_002773695.1 Candidatus Doudnabacteria bacterium CG10_big_fil_rev_8_21_14_0_10_41_10
TCCTTAATTTTTATCCATACTCGCAATCCTGATGCTTCTTATGATACTTGTGAAAGTTATTATTTTCAACCGCATCAACGATTTGGGTAATAGTCTCAAGCAATTTTTCTTTGACTTCCGACACTTGTTTGGCAGTACCTAAAAAACTTTTCTTTTCTATCCCGTCGCGCAGGAACCAATACTGCAAGTCCGCAACCTTTTCTCGTAAAAAATCTTCGGCCGCCCACTGATATACTAAAAGTTGTTCCTTGTCCACTTTTCCCAGTGGTCGGTCTTTTGCGCTGCCGGTTTTATAGTCAATAATCACCAATCCTTCCGGAGTTTGATCCGCGCGATCGATCTTGCCGGTAAAAACATATTTTCCTACTCCCAGTCGAAATTTTTTTTCGATAATTTTTGGGGCTGGGATATTTTTCTCAAAATATTTGAAAATATTTTTTATTATTTTGGACCCCAATTTTTTGTAGTCTTCTTTTTGTTCAAAACTTTCGTACCAATCGTCTATCCACCCTTTCTCATAAAATTCTTTAAGTTTTGAAAACGGCGGGACAGAAGATTTTTTTTGTTTTTTTGATTTTGTAAACAGATCACCTTGCGAGGTTGAAAGTTCCTGCATATACAGCTTTAAGTAGTTTTCCAGCGAGTTATGAACCGTCTGGCCAAAAGACAGGGCCGCCGCACCCGGTCGTGGGACTTTTAAAATATGACGATATTTGAATTCCAAAGGACACTTCCGAAAATCTGAAATACTCGTAAACGAAAAAGTCTTTGGTAAAACCAGTTTGCCTTTTCTAGTCTCCGCTGATCCATCCGAGAAAATTTCAGGCATTTTTTTCTTGCCAAAATCAACTTTTCCGGTTGGGCCGGGCAATTCATTTTTAATCAATTTTAAATCCTTCAAAAACACTGAAGGTTTTCTCACAGTCGATCCCCCGTAGTCCAGCGCGTAAGTTAAAAACAAATCTTTTTTCGCCCGCGTCATCGCAACATAAAACAATCGGCGTTCTTCCTGGATATGAAAATCTCCTGAAGGTAAAATATCTTTAACCAGCTTATCAGGAAGTTCTATTGGCTCGCTTCGAGAAATGCTTGGAAACCGTTTATCGACCAGCGCGACCACAAAAACGTATTTAAACTCCAAACCTTTCGCCGAGTGAATTGTAATCAGTTTAATAGTCTCGGGGCCGATATCCGGATCAAACTCCAACTTCCCTGTTTCCCCACTCATTAGTTCCAAATCAACCTCTTCCATAAAGTTTTTCAATAGCTTTTGGTCGGACCCAACAATAAAATCCTGAATCTTTCGATGGAACTGGTTTAGATAACTTAGATTCTGGACCTCCAGCGCGGTTTCCGGCCCGCGCTCGCTTTCTTCGTGCGCGATTTTTAAATCACGAACAACCGCTACAAACAGCTCGTTTACCGGTTTGTTACGAGAAAGTTTCGTATGTTTTTCAACTAAAGACAAAAGTAAATTTACTGACTTTTGGCCGCTTTCCGACAAACTCTTTTGCAAAGCAATTTGCTTTAACCCTCCAAATAAAGATTGCGCTTTCCGATTGGAGTACGCAACGATTTCCGCCAAATCATCGTCTGATAGATTAAAAACCGGTAAATTCAGAACCCGATAAACCGATCGCGATTCGTAATAATTGTCTAATAATTTCAAATACGCCAAGACTTGCTGAACGATCGATTTTTTATACAGACCCCGCCGTGAAAGATGAATATATGGCAGTCCGGAACGATCTAACAAATCGATAAAAATTTCCGCGGACTCATTGGAGCGAACCAAAATCGCAAAATCATCCCAGTCGCAGTCTTTATCTTGTTTTTTTATCGTTGCAATTTTTTCGACCACTCCCTGCGCTTCCTGAAAAAAATCCGGATACTTTATCGCTCTGATTTCCGCTTTTTCATTTGTTTGCGCCAGAAGTTTTTTTGAAATGTTTAATTTCTTTTCAAGACGGTCCGGGTTATTAAGCTGTATAAATTCATACGATAAATCCAAAAGATTTTGGAGTGAACGATAGTTTCGCGTCAAAGCGATTTGTTTTGCGATTTTGTAATCCTCTTTAAATTTTAAAATATTACTAACCGACGCGCCGCGAAATTTGTAAACAGACTGGTCGTCGTCACCCACCACGGTAATATTTCCATCTTTACCGCCCAACTGTTTTACCAGTTCATATTGAGCGTAGTTAGTGTCTTGGAACTCGTCAACCAAAATATATTTGAACTGTTTTTTGTACCGCGCCAAAATATTTGGTCGTTTCTTGAAAAGCTCGTAGCAATATGTAATCAAGTCTCCAAAATCCAAAGCTTCGCTTTCAATTAAAAGTTTTTGGTAAATTGCGTAGGCGTTCGCGGCTTCTTGGATCTTTTGGGCCTCGAGTCTTACCCCGTCATGCTCTAATGTAGCGGGAGCCTTTAGGCTTCCGTGTTTTTCGTTGTAGTCTGCCGATTTATCGGCTTCTCGTGGAAGACTAAAGTCCTCTGTTGCATTTTTAGGATTCTGAAGTCCTAAATCATTATCAAAATCCAACGCCGACTCTTTCGCGTACTTTACATATTCTTCAGGGCTGATCAACTCATCTTTTGCTCGGGAAAAATGTTTGAGCAGTACGCGAATAAATCTAGACGGGTTACCGATCGGTTTAAAATAATCCAAATCAAACCGTCCCAGATTTTTACGAATCATTACCCACTGCTCGGTTTCCGTCAGCAATTTAAAATTCACCGGCAGTCCGATTTCTATCGCGTGCGAATCCAAAATTCGCTTACAAAATGCGTGGAAAGTCGAGATCCACAAATCCGTATAACCAAAAGGCAACAACCGATCGACCCGCTCTTCCATCTCGTTCGCGGCTTTTTCCGTAAATGTCAGTGCCAGTATTTCGTTTGGTTTTGCAAGTCCCTGTTCGATAAGCCAGGCGATACGGCGCGTAATAACCGTCGTCTTTCCGGTTCCTGCCCCCGCCACTATCAACACCGGCCCGTCTTTGTGAGTGACCGCGGATAGCTGTTCTTTATTTAAATTTTGCAATAACTTTGACTTTTTCATTTAAACGTCATACCACAATCTTATAAAATTCGGGAGCTATTGACTTACTTTATATTCTCTGTTAAAATTTTTTCTTATATATCAAGGAGGCTAAATGTATCACGCGGTGGCATACTTTTTGCCGAATAGTGGAATGATGCGGCTTGTAGTTCAAGTCTCAAAAACACACATTCCCCTACCCTATGGGAACTGGCATAATAAATGCCCGGGGGTACTCGCCAGCAGTTTAGGTAGCACGGTTCGCAAAACGCTCAAACTCTTGAGCAAAGCGATCCGCGAACGGCTGGATTTCAAGTTCAAAACGTTCACTCCTGAATTCTGTATCGCAACGTTTGGGGTGCTAAATTGGCCACAAAACCGGAAGCGTCCCAAGGAAGTTCCAAAAACTTTCCGGACCGACGATCACGATGTCCCTATCCCAAAAAATTTCCTAAATAACTGGGGAATCGGCCGACACGAACGCCTAGAAATCCTGATTAATGTTCAAGGCGCGAAGTTTACCTACATTTTACAATTGTAGCGAGCGTGCCTTTTTTTATTGCCGAATAAACTGGTCGACCCAATTTTTCCACGCGTTTCCCGATTGGTCCTCGTATTTATTCCAAAACTCCTGCGGAGTTACCATTTGTATTCTACCGTATTTTTCCAGCTTTAATAAATGTCTATCAGCCGAGATTAAAAAATCAACTTTTGCTGTCACTGCCGACTCAACCAATTTATTATCTTCTTTATCTTCTACAATATTCAGTCGCTTGTCAGATTTAACTTGCTTGATCGCGTTGAAAAATTCTTCTAGTTTTTCAAGGTATTTCACATCTTTAATTTTAAGAGAAGCTAGTAGTCTATTTTCCTTCAAAGTCGCTCGGTTAGCGAAAACCTGGACTCTGCCTGCAATTACCTCGTCAATTATCCTGTTACCATAATTAAAATCATCCCCTGCTCCGTCTATTAATAAATTTGTATCGATTACTACCCGCATGACATGATTAATTAAATTTTTCTAATATATAACTTCCCACTAAATCAATCCGACTCTCGCCCAGCTCTTTCGCAGAAAGGGCTGGGTCGATTCCAACCCTCATAATATTACCCTTTACTACCATTACTCTTTCCTGCCCACTGTCATTTTGGAAGCCACGGAGTGCAACGAAGGGCTATCCGGAATCCAAAACCTGGATCCCGCATCAAGTGCGGGATGACAACTGGAAGTACCACTTATTAAATTTCTTCGTTTTAAAAATCTTCCTTGTTTTCTTCTTGTCCTCGGCTAGTTTCAATTTCAACTCGTTCAGGGTTTTCAATTTTAAATTTGGCCTGACTTTGGAGTAAATAAAAACTGACATTTTTTTTCCGTAAAGCCTGCCTGAAAAATTGAATAAATAGGCCTCCACCCGGAACTTTTGACGAGTAGTCCTCGGCGCGCCGATAAAAATAGACGACTTATAAAATTTTTCGCCAACCAAAGCTACACCCGCATACGACCCTTCCGCCAATCGTGGCTTTATTTTGTAATCCAAATTCGCGGTGGGATAATTCAACCTTTGTCCAAACCCATCTCCTTTTTTTACTTTGCCAATAACAATTGTCATCCTAAACTTGATTCAGGATCTTCATATCCATGAGTGGATCCTGATTTTCATCAGGATGACACGGATAGAGGATCCTAAGACTTCTTTATTTTCTTTTTATACACCGTACTTTTAAATTTATTTGCCTGAAACGCTTTCAACCGTTTTATTTTCACTTTTAATTTTCCAGATTTTATGTCTTCTTGCAAATGTTTTCCGTACGCTCGCTGATCGTAACCCAAAGCAATAACATCCGGTTTTTCTCGGAGGGTATGCTTTAAATAATAATGCTTGTCGCCCAAAACCGCTTTGTCGACATATTTTATCGATTCAATAACTGCCAATCGTTCTTTTTCCCCAAATATTGGGAAGTGTCCTTTGAACTTTTTTGCATTTGTATCCCGAGAAACCGAAACAACCAAAAAATCTCCCAGAGCCTTGGCTTGCCGCAAAAAATCCAGATGCCCCGGATGCAGCACGTCAAATGTTCCATATACCATTACTTTAATTTTTTTCCTCATATATACCTTGTTATTTTACCACATCAGGCTAAAAAAAAGAACGCGATTGGGTCTCGCGCCCTATTCGATCAGATTGAGAAGAACAGGTTTGCCTTTCTGTGGGGTAACCACCACCGCAGAAACACCATTTGGATTTTCGCTAAGCTTGATCCAATAGCGAATCTCCTCTCCCTTCTTCAAACTTGGGTGAATCTTTCGGCGCAGAGGAGTTGGTAAAACAAGCTCGTACGCCTCGATCGTCTCGCCTTCACCTTCTATCCGATATTCAACTCGGATGTGAGAGGTGAAGATTTCGTGGCTTCCGCGGGAGATTATCTCCACCTCGGAAACCTTACCCTTCTTAAGCCCTTGTGACTGTCCGGGCAACCCGCACAGACACAGAAAAAACGTAAAAATTTTAATAAAAATAAAAAGTCTCATGATTCCCTCCCTAAACTTGAGACACTACTCTACACCGTAAACTACATTCTGTCAACCTGTCTAAACGCAAAAAAATCCCTAATCCAAATCCTTTTGTGGATTTTGCTAAAAATATATACTTAATGTAAAATAAAATCAATATATCAATATAAGCCTTAAATAAGAGAGGTAATATTTTAATTTAAAAATGAAACCAAAAAAAAGGACAATAAATATACTGGTCTCATGCACGCTTATTTTTGTTTTTGCTCTCTCGGTGCCACTGTATACTCTGGCTATCGATTTAAGTGACGCCGAAAATCTGGCGAGCGAAATAAATATCACAACAAATCATCAAACCTTTGGCGACGTTTTGCTAGCCACCCTCAAAGGACTTTTGGCAATGGCTTTTCTAGCAGCTTTAATTTTCATAATTTTTTCTGGTTATCAATTCACTGCTTCCCAAGGAGACGAAAAAAAACTAGCAAAAGCAAAAAAAGTTTAATATGGGCAATTCTCGGCATAGCATTGATCGTTTCTTCCTGGATGATTGTAACTATGATTTTTGAAACAGTAGAAACTAATGGTCCTGATGGATCCTCAACAATATTGGCACAAAATCCTCCGGGACCGGTACAACAAATCACCCTAGGCCCACCAAGCCCCGGTACTTTACCAATTTCTAAGGCAAGTTCAGTTAGTTCACTCACAGTTTGTCAGGATAAAGTCGCTGTGCAATCGGGAGAATCAGTGGACTTGAGCGCATTTATTACGATGGCCGATGGGACAATTAATACGGATTTTAGTATAACCCCTTTTTCTTTTGATGAGGATGTGGTGCAGGTCGGCCAAGGTCAAAACGGAAAGATTGAAATTCGAATAAAACACCTTCCAAGTTCACTTAACGAATTTGGAGAAGACCCCCTCGGACAAACAACTCAAATAATTACCGCAACTATCCATCCCAACGCGGCAGGGACCGACAAAAGTTTAGATCAGAATATTTATATTGAAATTATTCCAAACGATTATTTAGGAATCGTCCCGCCAGTCAGCGCTAATTGCGTAATCCCTCTTTTTACTAAACAACTATCCTCGGGGTTTACTCTAGATCAATTGAGCCCAGATGAACTTGAGATGTTAACTAATTACTATACCAGCAACCCCCTTGCGCTACCTCCTACTTTTATCCCTGGTAGTTTTATTTCCGACATGATCGGGCTTGGCGACTTCATTCCAAATTCTACCAACGGTTTGCCAGTTAAAGCGGCGGCAATGGGCTATGTTTTTGAAAACGGCCGATACAGACAGGCTTTCGTTCTTCCGGAAGACACAAACTTGATACTTAATCCGAACGATCCGCTCACCGATCCTTTAGTCGACCAAATTGCGGATTATACAATAAAAGGGATTGATTATACGGGTAAGGGTATTGCTACCGGTGTTATGATAAAATTAATTGCCTGCGGAGCGGATTGTTTTGATGTTTATTACCCAACATTTATATTCGAAGCGGTACACGCACAATTAGCATTTCTAACTAACCCCGTCACCATGGCAATAGGAATAACCGCGGGAATAATCAGCGGAGTTAACGAGCTTGATAAAAAAAGAAAACTGGCTCACTACAAACAAGACGATTCCCAGATAGCAGATGACATGATGTCGAACATCCGACTTATCATGGACACTTATAACAGTAATCGCGCGCCGACAGCAGAAGAAGAAAAAGGCGCCCATGACTTGTCGGTGTTGATGGTGGGATTACTTTTCAACTCTTACGTGGAATACTTCAAACTTCCTAACTCGGTTGAAAGCCAAAAAGTATATGTTGAACAATTTATCCAAACAATGGATCAAACCTTAAACCAAAGGCTTACTGATTTTGAGACTCCGTGATTTCGTGCGCACATGCAGGACGTATTAAAAGTTCAAACAATGATTTCTTAATAAACATAATTTCTTTTCAAAACTGCCTTATTTAAGGCAGTTTTGTTATATATAGGACTACGGGTTTGAGCCATACCGAAAAGAGATTCCAGGTGCTTTTTACCTCCGTGAAAGCAACGCGAAATAATCGAAATACTTTTGCAAGGACGGTCCGGATTTTTTATCAAAAAACTCGTGTGCCGACTCTTCTCGAATGCGAGCAAGCTCCCGCCGACGCGCGCCAAATTTCTTCTAAAAAAGAAAGGACGTTTTTCTTTGGTGTTGCCGAGTGAAGCGAGGCGCTGGCGAGTACGCCAACGCGTGGAGCTTTCTCCGAATCATTTGTTTTGGAAATAGGTTCGAGCTTGGTACAATAAACACACCAATACAGAATTCAACGGCTTTTCCAAAGCCAGAATGTGGGACGCGCGAAGCGCGTCCCACGCTCTTGGGTCTTCTGTGTCTTTTCCTACAAAACTGGAGTGTCTTTACGACTTCACTCGAACTTACTTTATCAAAAATTTAGGCATAATACCCATTTTGCGTGGCATGAAATGACACTTCTATGGCTTGGCTAAGCTATGAAAGTATGATTTTATAAATGCATGATTATAAAAAAAGAGAAAATGTCCATTTTGTTTATCTATTAAAATAACAAAGAGGGGGAGACAAAATGGTCTTCAAACATATTGGTGTAAAAGCTGTAACAAAAGATTTAGAAACAATAGAAGAAAGAAAACAAAACAAATAGAAGAAATATTTGATAAATTTGTATTCAGTAAACAAATCATAAGAGAGATAAAGGAAGAGTATAGTTTAGATAAAAAAACAGTAATACATCATTTAAAGAACTATCGAAACAAAGAAAAACAACACTGTCCAAGAGAAATATATTTGGTGGTAGATGCAACATATTTTGGAAAAAGAAAGGAAGGAACATCTTGGGGCGTCATTCTCTTCAGAGACAAGACAAGAAAAGAGAATTTGTGGTGGAGATTTGTTGATCAAGAAAAACTAATATATTACAAAGAAGGTAGAGAATATTTAGAGAATTTAGGATACACAATCAAATCTGTCACAAGTGATGGATTCCTTGGATTAACAAGGGTTTTTGATAATATTCCATTTCAAATATGTCAGTTTCATACAAAGAAGACTTATATTAGATATCTAACTAATAACCCTCAAACAGAACGGGGGAAAATACTTCTTGCTTTGGTTAAAACATTATCAAAAACAAATTACATTATATTTAGAGATAGGCTTAGAAAGTATATTATCCATTATCAAGATGTATTAAATCAAAAAACACATCATCCTTCTGGTGAATGGAGTTATACCTATGAAAACATCAGATCAACTTTAAACACTTTATCAAAATATATAGACTATCTGTTTACATATGAGAGAGACAAAAGAATACCAAAAACTACAAATACTTGTGAAGGATATTTTTCTCACGCTAAAGATATAGTTCGTATACACAGAGGAATGTCCAAAGTGTTTAAAGAGAAAGTTATAGAAAGAATTTTCCTTAATGGAAGTATTGTTTTAAAGAAAAAAGATACCAAAAAGTAATCAAAAAAGCCACGCAAAATGGGTATTATGCCAAAATTTATAATGATGACTAATCCCACGCGCGGAGCGCGTGGTGAAGCGAAACTAATCTGTACGCTCCACGAAAGCCCCGCCACCACCTCGCTTCACTCGGTAACCCCGAAAGAAAAACACTCCTTGCTTTCCTGTTTTGGCGAGGGTGAATTTTTTTAAAAATGGAAAGGGTGTTTTTCTTTCGGGGTTGCTGGCGTACTCGCCAGTGCGTGGGGCTTGCTCCGCATCATTTTTTTTGGAAATAGGTTCGAGCTTGACTGCAAAGCCACACCACAACAAAACTGAAAGTCTTTTTTAGAGCCAATTGGTGGGCGGCACTTCGTGCCGCCCGCGATTCGATCTCTGAAAAACCGTTAAGTTCTGTATTGGTGTGTCTTTACAGTTTGGCTCGAACTAATTTTATCAAGAATGGCTGAACGAAACCAGACCAAGGAAGCCAGCCCGCCGCCGCTCGCTGGCACTCGCCACCCAGCAAAAAAGTTTTCTCTGCATTTCTGATATTGCGCGCGCCGGATTTTTTCTTCTAAAAGGAAAAGAAAACTTTTTTGCTGGGTTCTGCTCTGAACGAGCAGGGCGGCGGGGCTGGCCTCTATTTTTTGCAAGAACACGGCGGAATTCCCCCCACACCACCCTTCCGCCGTGTTCTTGCGGGGACGGACGGGATTTTTGGCGGCGGCTATTTTATCCCCTAATCTCAATCGGCTTGCTCTGACTTTTGGCAAAATCATAAATACCTTTGTCGCCAAAATGATACTTACCAACAATGTTGGCTAATTGAATTTGGCGAGTATCATAATAAAAATCTCTTTCATCGGTTTTTGTTTTTGAGATGCTAACTCTTGGCACTGGCACGAAATATCGGTGTCCGTCTAACGAAACAAACAACTCCTTATCTAACAACATTCCGTTTGCTTCCAGCCGGACATAATACGAGGCATTGTTCGTTTTGTCGGGATAAAGAGCGTCGTTCATCCACTCCTCGTGAAAATTTTCCACGAGCTCTTTATCCCAATCTATTACAATCTGAAAATTGGGATATTTTTTATGGCGGTAAAAAGAGAGATGAGCTTCAATGCCTTGAAACTTTTCCCAATTTTCAGGATTTTTGAGATATTTATTGAATCGCTTTAACGGATTTACAAAAGAAATATAAGATAGGTAAGTTCCGACTAAAGTCGCAACTAAACCTAATAGTCCAATCAGCAAGCTGATAATTGTTATCAAATCGTTGTTCATAATTTTTGCATTATATGGCTAACGACTTTTGTGGAGTTTTGTTTTATATCGTGCTCCCAAAAGCGCAAAACAATCCAGCCATTTTCCCGCAAGTAAGCGGTGGTTTTTCTGTCCCGCTTGCGATTATTTTGTATCTTTTCCCGCCAAAAATTGTTTTTTAGTAGGTGCTTCCAACGGGGATAGTACCAGCCGTGCCAAAAGTTACTATCAAGAAAAACGCAAACCTTGTCTTTTTGAAAAACTATATCCGGTTTTCCCTTGATTGATGCGACATTCGTCCGAAATCTTTTGCTAGTAGCTTTCCGTAAAGAAAAGATAAATTCTCGCTCGAATTTAGTATCTCTTGAGCGGATTTTTGACATCAACTCCGAACGCTTTTTTGCTGGGAGTAAGTCGTCGCTCCGTTCTTTTTTGAAATTTCTATTTAGATAATTTTTCGTCTTTTTCATAAAAGTCCCGCGTCAAAAATGTCGGAAGCT
>PFAJ01000068.1 GCA_002773695.1 Candidatus Doudnabacteria bacterium CG10_big_fil_rev_8_21_14_0_10_41_10
GACCGAGAAAGACTCTGAATTTCTACAAGCCAGACGAGTTTTTTGCGCGGGTATTAGCTAATCAGGATTTACGTTAGAGGGTTGAATCCAGCGCTTCTCTCTTCCTTACGATAACTCCACAACCTCATACTCCCGCTCGCCGGCAGGTGTCTTGATAACAGCTTTTTCGCCCACCTTAAGACCAATCAATTGTCTTCCAACTAATGATTCGTTAGAAATTTTACCCGCTGATGGATTTGCCTCCCCTGAACCGACAATACTGTACTCGGCAACCTGTCCGTCAATTTTGACTTTAACCGTACTCCCGACATTTACTAGGCCTCTTTTATTATCTTTTGTAATAATATCCGTGTTTTTTAAAATCTCTTCCAGCTGGTTAACGCGAGATTCAATCATTTCTTGTTCTTCCTTGGCTTGAGCGTAGTCGGCATTTTCTGACAGGTCACCATGCGCGACTGCTTCTTGAATGCGTTCTATAACCTCGGGCCTTCGAACTTTAACTAAATTTTCCAGTTCTTTTGAAAACTTTTCCAAGCCTTCTTTTGTCAAAAGATGTTTTTGTGTCATTTTAAAATATTATTTATTGATAAAGATATGTCGATATTTTACATACATGCTCATACTTTGTCAATTTTTTTCTAATTTTATCCCGATACCGTGCTTAGGATTAAATAATGTGTAAAAATTATTCATTAAAATCGAAGGTTATTTGCTCAACCGGGTCTTTGCGTACCAATCAAACACTTCCGAAGCAACCGGCACCGCCGCTCCGCTACCCTCGCCACCAGCCTCAATGAGTATAGTTAAGACTATCTCCGGATCATCATAAGGAGCGTAAGACGTAAACCAAGCGTGAGTTCTGGAAAGATCCGAACCGTCAAATTGACTCGTTCCAGTTTTTCCCGCAATTTCCATCGGTATCCAGTTGAGGGCTTTTGCGGAACCGTCAGTAACTGCCAATCTCATTCCAACCTGCGCCGCTTTCAGGCTGGCTTGACTTAAAAAATTTGAATTAAGAATTTCCGGTAAAAAGGTTTTTATCAAAACCCCCAATTCGTCCGTAATTTCAAAAACTAACCTGGGTTTCAAAACTGTTCCGTTGTTTGCCACGGCCGCAGTCGCTACCGCGACTTGCAAAGGGGTAACCAAATTAAAACCCTGTCCAATAGACATGTTATAAGTATCTCCCAAAAACCACAACTTTTCGATCTCATCCCCGGCAAATCGCTCCTCTTTCCATTGAGGTGACGGAACCAACCCGGCTTTTTCGCCAGGCAAATCGATACCGGTTACCCTGCCTAGGTAAAACTGTTTGAAGTAGTCCGCAATCTTTTCAGGCCCAAGACCGGAAATATCCAGATCGGCTTGACCACCTCCCACGGTATAAAAATATATATCGGACGATTCAGCAATAGCCTCGTAAATATTTACGTTTCCTAAACCAGCGGGGCTCCACCCGCGAAAAACATGAGACAATTCAGGATTAAATTGGTTGGGAATACTCAATGAGCCCCCATCAAAAATTCTCGTATTAACCGTGACCACCCCTTCTTCCAAAGCCGCGGCGGCGAGCAAAGGTTTAATAGTTGAACCCGGCGGGTAAGTTCCGGAAGTTACTCGGTTAAAGAGCGGAAGGTTCGGATCGTTCGCTAAACTTTCATAATACTCTGGACTGATACCTTGAACAAAAGCGTTGCTGTCAAACGATGGTAAGCTCACCAAGGCCAGCACACCACCGGTTTTTGGGTCAATCGCCACTGCTGCTGCCCGTTTTGCATGATGGATTCGAAGTTGTTTTACTAGCGCGTCGTATAATTTTTCCTGTAACTCCAAATCTAAATAAAGATGTAAATTTTGTCCTTGGCTCGGCACTTTTTGTTGAAATGAATTTTTTACAATTCCGCCGGCGTCAATTTCCACCAGACGCTGGCCGAACTGTCCACGTAATTCTTTTTCGTATGTTTTTTCTAAACCATTTTTTCCAATACTGTCGTTAAATAAATATCCGTCATTTTTCAGTTCGTCATACTCCCCTTGAGTCAATTTTCCAGTATACCCGCCTATATGCGCAACCATCTCACTGTTTACATACACTCGTTTAGGCGTGTTTTGAATCGTAAAACCAGGATAGTGATCTTCAACCGCGATAAAAGCAACTGCCTCTTCTTTATTTACTCCGGTTTTCACAATAATCGGCAAAAATGAATCTTTTGATATCTCATCAATCAGTCCTGAAATGTATTCCTTTTCGATCTTAAAAAAAGTTGACGCTTTTTCCAATACAGCTTGAAATTCCATTTCCACTTTTGGCAAATCAAGCGGGGTAACCACCAAATCAAAACTTGCGACATTTCCGGCTAAAGGTACGCCAAACCGATCAAAAATCACACCTCTTGGAGCGATTAAATATTGTACCCGCAAACGGTTGCCTTCTGCTCGAGATAAATGTTGATCGAAATTTAAAATTTCCAAATCCAGAAGCCGAGCAAAAAATACAGCGGTAACCAAAGCCAGAACGATAAAAAGATAGCGATAAACAAAGCGATGTCCTTTCCCACTCAAAGATTCAAGCTCTGAACCCACCTCGTTGTCGCTTTCCTCATATCCTAAAAATTTTCCGCTTTCCCACTTCACGTCAATCGGCCTGCCAATATCCAATTCAAAAGGATTTTGTTTTTTCATAAAATTTACGCGAACTAAATACCAAATTTTTTTATATCAGTTTGCACGAGCATTTTCCCCGCGATCCAGCCAATTGGCACTGCTAAAAGTAAACTATAGATAATCTCCCAAACCAACCCGAGGTTCAAAAATCCTGACATGAAATGACCCGACACCAAACCTAAAGACTCAAGGATTGAATAAAAAATCGCGCCAATTAAATTAAAAATCAGAATAGCAAAAAATGTAAATCCAATTTGGACATATAAATCAGGATTTGGCCGAACAAACATTCGTACCAGCCTTTTTAGTAAAACCACTACCGCAAACAAGAGTAAAAAATTGAACCCGAAAAAATCCGGAGAGTACAAATCCAAAAATATTCCGCCAACCGCGGGAATAAAAATATAATCGGTTTCCTGTCTAAATAACGCGATCCATGCGGCTAAAATTAAAAACAAATTTGGTATCGAGCTGGTAAAATTTATCAGGTTACTCAAAATAATTTGTATCACAATCACAACTAAAAAAAATATAACGGTTCTTGTCATATTTATTAAAAATCCGTAATTACTAAAACAAAGCGAAAATTCTTTATATCACCTGATGGTAGCACTGAAATTTTTTGGAAAAGATTTAACCCTTCAGTTTGTTGTTCTTCAATAAAACCGGCCAAAAGACCATACGGAACCTCACCGGTTAACCCGGAAGTAATAACCTTGTCCCCTTTTGTAACTTTCGCGCCTTGCGAAACCAATTCAAGATTCAACGACAGTCCATGTGAGCCGGATAAAACTCCCAGAGTATCCTGACTTGCTATCTCCACATCAATCTTGGCCGTTCCGTCAGTAATTAAAATAACAAAAGCAGTATTTTTGAAAACGTCTCCTACTATTCCTAACAAATTTCCTTGCTCATCTATAACCGCGTTTCCAGGCGAAACTCCTGAATTTTCTCCCTTATTAATAACCACCGCGCTTCTCACTCCTGCGGGTTCGCGACTAACGACTTGAGCCGGGGCCGTAACAAAATTTAAACTTTTTCTTAAACTAAGCAATTCTCTTAGAACCTCATTTTCTTCTTGAAAGATTAACAGCTTAGTGCTTTCCACTTTCAATCTACTTAGTTCCTTCTCCAGTTTAGTTCGCTCATTCAATTGTCTCTTAATCAAAAGTAGCGAAGAAAAAAAACTCTGTATCTTCGAGGTTGACGAGCTGATAATCCGAACGAAAGGTTGAGTAACGGTCAACGCGGGCCCTTTGACAAAATGAAGATACCCTAAAGCGCTGAAAACAAAAAAAACCGCGATGACTATGAAAGTAGCAATTATTTTTACTACCCGTTTTGACATAAAGATTAACAAAAAAACAAAAAAATAACGACCTTTGCTTTTGAAAACGCGAGGCATTCCACGCTTAAAAGTTCAAATTACAAAACTCTGATTTCATGTCATTGGGAAAATCCTTAGCGCCGTTAATATCCTTCGAACGAGGCGCTAGCCGAGTCGAGAAGATACGACAATGTAATAGTTCTCGACTTCGCTCGAACAATAACATTCAGATCGTCCCTCCGGATCCAGTCCGTGGTTGTAATAGCAAAGACATTTCATTGCGAGGAGTGAACCAATGAAGCAATCCCCCGGGAAAGCCGCAACATCTTCACTATTATTTTCTATTTAGAATTTTAGTTAATGGCTAACTCGGAACTTTTTCAAACTCTGTCTGAATTAAAACTTCACGTAAATTATCCAAATCCTCGAGTACCACTCCTGTCCCCCTCACGACCGCAGTCAAGGGGTCATCGCATAAATGTACCGGAATCAATGTTTCTTTTGCAACCAATTTATCAAAACCTCGAAGTAACACGCCGCCTCCCGCCAAGGTTATCCCCCTGGTCATAATATCTGCGACTAACTCTGGGGGGGTCTGTTCCACCGCTTCTTTTACCGCATTCAAAATCCCGCGAACGGAACGAGTCAACGCTTCACGAATTTGTGTATCGTTCACCACGACTTCTTTTGGCAATCCTGAAATCATATCCCGGCCCCGCATGACTGTTTCCAACACTTCATCTTGAGGAAAAGCGGAACCGACGGTAATTTTAACATCTTCAGCGGTTCTGACGCCCAATAATAAATTAAATTCTTCACGAGCATATTGAATAATACTCTCGTTCATTTCGTCTCCCGCCACTCGAATACTTTTTGATACAACAATTCCACCCAACGAGATTACAGCTATTTCAGTAGTCCCGCCACCAATATCAACAATCATACTTCCGGACGCGTCTTGCACCGGCAATCGCGCCCCAATAGCCGCGGCCATGGGCTCCTCTATTAAAAAAGCCGCCCGAGCACCCGCATTCAACGCGGCGTCATGAACCGCTCGTCTTTCAACATCTGTGCCACCTGAAGGAATCCCCACCACCACTTGAGGCCGAGAAAAAAATCCGGGACTCCCATGTTGAACTTTATTGATAAAATATTTTAACATCTGCTCCGTAATTTCAAAATCAGAAACCACCCCATCTACCAAAGGCCGAATCGCTACGATATGCGTGGGGGTTCTGCCCACCATCCGTTTCGCATCATTCCCGATTGCCAATATTTGTTTGGTTTTGATATTCAGCGCAACCACTGACGGTTCGTTTATCACAATCCCCTTACCCGAAACATAAACCAAGGTATTGGCCGTTCCAAGGTCAATACCTATATCTTTAGAAAATTTCTTATATATTCTCTCTCCAATTCCCATTAAATTTAAAGTTTTAAATTCTGAATTTTGATAATTTCAACCTTTCCCGACCGCCTTTCCTTGATTTCCACACTTTGTTTATCTAGAGTTTTTTTAGAAATCACAATTCGAGATGGAATCCCTATCAAATCACTATCCGCAAACTTTACTCCCGGCCTGACGTCTCGGTCGTCATATAATACCGTGTGGTGACCTTTTTGTAAAGCCTTGTAGATTTTGTCGGTTTCCATTCTAACTGTTTTATCATCAGGTTGTAAAGACAACAAATGAACGTCATAAGGAGAAACTGCCTTTGGCCAAATAATTCCGTCTTTATCATTGTGCACCTCGACTATCGTTCCTAACGCCCTGGTTGTTCCAATCCCATAGCAACCCATGATTACAAATTGCTTTTCTCCTTTGTCGTCTGAAAACATAAAATCAAAAGGTTTTGAGTATTTTGTGTTGAGTTTAAAGATATTTCCAACCTCGCTGGTTTTCAACTGTTCTCCGATGTTTAAACATTTTGGACACTTCCCGTCTTTTGAAATTTCTTTGTTCACGCCATAGTTGCATTTTTTACAAATGAAAATCACGTCTTCACCGGTTGGGATTTCAACTTGAAACTCGTGAGAGTATTTGGAAAAAGTTCCGCCGGACGCTTCGGTCAAAATTGAATTCAAACCAAGTCTGACAAAAATATTTTGATAAGCTTTCGTTGCTTTTTGATAATATTCATCCAAATCCTGTTCGTCGGTATGGAATGAATACAAATCCTTCATACGAAACTCGCGCCCGCGAAGTAGCCCCGATTTCGCTCGCGCTTCGTCGCGAAATTTTGTCTGGATTTGATAAACCGATATCGGCATGTCTTTGTAAGAACTGATAAATTTTTGAGCAACAGGAACCAAAACTTCCTCGTGAGTCGGACCAAGCGCGTATTCAGATTTGAATCTGGAAGTAACTTTAAAAAGCACATCCAAATCATTCCATCGACCGGTTTTTTTCCAAATCTCTTTCGGTTGCAAAGCGGGCATTAAAAGTTCTTGAGCCCCGATTGCGTTTAGCTCTTGCCTGACGATATTTTCGATTTTAGAAAGCACTAAATTCCCAAGAGGCAAAATCGAATAAACCCCAGCCATGGTTTTGTCCACAAAACCGCCGCGAGATAACAATTTGGCGTTTATTGAGACCTCATCTTTTGGCGCGTCTTTGCTTGTTTTGGTAAAAAGTTGCGATTGTAACATATAAAAATTTCAAAACTTAAAATCTAAAATGCAAAATTATTGTAATTTGCTTCGCGAAATATTTGTTCATTATTTTAAAAAATCGATATGATTTTTTCCCACACCGTATCTAATTGCCCGGAGAATTTATTTACATCCCGGACAGTAACCCAAACCATCAATAAAATAAGTAGCAAAAATCCGATAGTGTTGGCGTATCCTTCAACAATCGGTTTAATCTTTTTTCTTTGAATTTTTTCGATAAACAAAAATAGAATCCTTCCCCCGTCAAGCGCGGGAAACGGCGCCACATTAATAATCGCCAAGTTAACCGAAAGTACCGCCGCAAATTGTAACAAATTGGCAAAACCTAGTTGCGCCATGTCGCGAGCAATCACCGCGATCCCAACAGGACCGGAAACCGCGCCTAAAAGTGACTGGTCGCCAAAAATACTTTTTACGAGCGACCAGAAAACTATCAAGATATTGACTAAAAGCAAAAAAGTGGTTTTCATCCCCACCGGAAACGCCGCCCACCACGGATAAGAAACTTTTGATACTGTCCCTAAAGAGATGCCAATCGGACCTTCCCCTTCCGGCGGGTTTACTCGAGGAATAATTCCTAAATCTAACGTTCGGTCGCCCCGGGTGACAGTATACGCGATCTGCTGGCCGGATTTTGTGGAAGAGACATCTTGAATCTCCTGAACCGTCTCATAGCCCACCCCTTCGATTGCGTTAATAATGTCGCCCATTTTCAGCCCGGCCTTCTCTGCCGGAGATTCCGGGTCGACAAATAAAACGGTAACCTTGCTTTCAGTGGCTGTGGTGTAACTAGGCAACTCTTGGCCCTGGCTTACCAGAGTCGGCAATCCTATCATTAAAGCGATAGAAATTAGAACCCATGCCAAAATAACATTCATCGTAACGCCGGCGATTAGAACAAAAAAACGAGCAAGCGAGGGTTTGGTATTAAATGATCCCTTTTCGGTACTCTCTCCGTTTTCTCCAAGAATTCTTACAAATCCGCCAAGTGGTATCCAGTTAATTGAATAAATCGTTCCGCCTTTTTTTATCCCAAACATTCTTGGTGGAAAGCCAAATCCAAATTCCTCCACTTTCATCCCCGCCCTACGAGCCATAATAAAATGCCCCAACTCGTGAACAAAAATTAGCAATCCAAGTATTACAACAACAATTAAAATAGTCAGTAAAATCATTCTTAAATTTTTTTAATATCTTAATTTAATCATTTCAGAACCAGAGATTGATCGAAAATCAAAAAATTGAAAATTTTTAGACCGTCATTATCTCTTTCTCTTTGGCTTCTGATATCTCTTTTATCTGTTCGTTATACTTTTCTACGATTTCTTTCAGCTCTTTCTGGGCATCGAATTTCTGGTCTTCGGTAACCTTGCCGTCTTTTTCCAGTTTCCCTACTTCTCGCCAAATCTCTTCACGAACATTTCGCAATCTGACACGCGCCGATTCCGCTTGTTGCTTAACTTTTTTGGTTAACTCTTTTCTTCGTTCTTCCGTTAAGGTTGGTAAATTTACTCTGATATTGTTTCCGTCGTTTACCGGCTGAATACCCAAACTGGAAGCAGCGACAGCTTTTTCAACAGCCGAAAGAATTCCTTTGTCCCAAGGTTGAATGCTTATTGACCGAGGCTCCGGCACAGTTATTGAGGCCACATTTTTCAACGGAGTTTTGGTGCCGTAACTGTCCACCATAATATTTTCAACCAAAGCGGTGCTGGCTCTGCCGGTTCGTAAACCTGACATCTCAATTTTTAAATGTTCAATAGCTTTTTCAAAATCCGGTTTTTTTTCACTTATCAGTTTATCGTACATAATAATTTATCAATTTAATAATTATAGGACTTACGGGATTGAGCCAAGTTCGAGGCAAAAACGAGCATTTGAGCAAACGTAGCGGGCCTACGTTAATTTTTTACAACGGTAGTCCAAGCGCCGCGTACATTATATTTGGCTCGGCAGGGTCAATCATTATATCACGAACTGTCCCAACCGCGGAGATAATTCTCGTTTGCCAAGTGATCCCGGCATCAGTCGACTTATAAACTGTTAGCTCAATCACCGCGTAAATCTCGCTTGGTTTACTTTGATTCACAGTCACCGCGCTCACTGCGGTAGAAGATTGATGAGAAGGAAGCTCCAATTGTTGCCATGTTCCACCCACATCACCGGTCCTATACAATCCTTTCACTGTAGAAAGATAATACGCGGAGCCATTTGTTTTAACGCTTTCAAAATCCAGATACTGACTTGCTTTAACCGACCCGGTAATATTGCTCCACTCGGCCCCGCCATTGTTGCTTCTATACAAACCATTCTTTAAAGATAAAGCTGTTACAACCGAACTTTGATTCTCCGAAGCTGTTATTTTCATTACTCGCCCTACCAGAGTAGATAACAAATTCCACGACAGTCCCGAATTCAAACTCCTTACAATTTCACCGGTGGACAGTCCAATCAAAATAACTTCAGGAGAATTTGGCATAACTTCTACCGCTGAAACAAAAGTATTATCCCCGCGACTTTCCGAAAAAACCTCGATCCACGTCTGCCCTTCGTCTTGCGAACGGAAAAGTTTTGCCAGTCCGCCAACTCGACCACCGGCAAAAATTTCGGAATTATTTTTAGGATTTACAGAAACTGCCATGATTTCTGCGTTTTGTAAAATCCCGGTCCAAGTTGTTCCTTGATCCTGGCTTTTATATAACCCGGAAGTTGTGGCGATTAAATAAACGTTTTTTGGGTTAACCTCATCTACCTCAACCCCAATCGAATGAACCGGGCCTAGAGAAAGTTCGCTGTCACGAGCCAATTTGTCAGACACCCCCCAAGTTTCACCCGTGTCTTCGCTTTTATATATTCCGCCCCCGGCCGGTCCGCCAAAACCGCAAGATTGGGCGAGTAAAAAAATTGCTAAAAATATTCCAACAATTTTAAAATTTCTCATTTCTTTTTTTCAAAATGATAAAACAAAATTATCTAAAACCAATCGCTTGTTAAGATTTGATTTAAAATGCATTAGCGCGGTGTTAAGCGCTTTTATGAAATCGGTTTGGGCTTTCATATCTTTTTGTTTGGTCTGTCTTAGACGAGACTCGGAAAGGATCAACCATGTTTTAAAAATATTTACAATCTGCTGTGTTTCGAGTTTCGAAATTTGAGACGTATACTGCATCCGCTCAAAAACCGATTGAGAAAATAAATCATCCAGCTCCATGTCCTGTTGCCGCCATCGTTCCAACTCCTCTATGTTTTTTGAAAGGATGTTCGCCAAACCGATTTTGTTCGGCGCCAGCTCTAAAACTTGTTTTGTAATCGCTTTAGAAATATCTAACGAATTTAAATGTTTCTCTGTTTCTTGTTTGCTGTTCGGAGAAAAATTAATCTTCTGAACTCGCGACACTATCGTTTGTGGTAAAAATCCTACCGCCGCAGTTGTTAAAATAAAAAAATTATCTTTTTGTGGCTCCTCTAAAAATTTTAAAAGCGAGTTTGCTGACTCTCTGTTTAGATTTTCGGCATTTGCGATTATCGCAACTTTTTTCTGACCTGACAGGGGTTTCAGAGCCAAGTCTCTTTTCAAGGACCGAATTTCATCAATTTTTATTTCGGTGTCTTTATCGATCACAATCAACTCGGAAAAAATCTCTACCGGGTTTACACAAGCAAGGCATTTCCCACACAAATTACCATTTTCACAATTCAGAAGTCTCGCAAAATCAAGGGCTAACGCCGTCTTTCCAACATGAGGAGGCCCGGAAAATAAATAAGAGTGGGTTAATCGATTGCCAAAAAAAGCGCTTTCCAAATAAAGCTTTTGTTGCGCGTGTCCGATCACCTTCCAGTTGACGTTAATTTTTGATTTTTCAATCATAGATTTAGGCTGACTAAAAGAAATCATACCATAATAACAACTAAAATACAAAAATTTAGAAAAAAAACGCCTGATCACTCAAGCGCCTCAACAGACCCACCTTACTCCTCTAACCCTTTGAATTACAAAACTCCAAATATCCTTTTAATCTGACATACTTTCCTTAGGGGAAGTTTCCTTGCGC